>CAZSSZ010000068.1:0-7932 GCA_964609755.1 uncultured Flavobacteriaceae bacterium
TACTCCCCGTTTCGAATACTACGCCCTAATGGCTGCCGATTTTTATTCGTTTTTACCCAAATTGGCTCAACAACCTTGCGCCGATTTGATTGCACAGCAGAATGTGCAGATTAAGGTGGTACGTCAACGCAAAACCAAGCATGGTGATTTTCGTGTATTTCCCGGTAAGCCCGTTACCATCACGCTGAATGCCATGGAAAATCCGTATCGTTTTTTACTCACGTTTTTGCATGAATGGGCACATTTCAGGGTCTTTTTCATCCATAGAAGAAGGCAAAAGCCACATGGAAGCGTTTGGCAAGAGACGTTTCGGGAAATTACAACTCCGTTTCTGACAACTGATTTTTTCCCTGAAACTCTTCTAAACCCATTAAAAAAACACATGCAAAAACCAAAGGCAACCTTTGCTGCAGATGATGCACTCATGCTTGCCCTACGGCAATTTGACCCACCAACCGATAAAAAATGTATTTTTGAATTGGAACAAGATGCTCTTTTTCAAACAGAAGACGGACGCATTTTCCAAAAAGGAGTCAAACGCCGAACACGGTTTTTGTGTAGGTGTACTCAAACTAAAAGGCAGTATTTGTTTCCGCCCTTTGTTGAAGTGAACGAAGTATAATGGAGTCAAAATTTGATTTTTCGGAGTCTGAAGCGCAACCAAAATCCCCAGTAAGAAAAGGGGGATTCACCGCGCAACTAAAATATTTGGGGCAATTGCTCCACATTGCGAAAGACACCGATTATGCTGCTACATTAGAGGCTGTTCGTGCCGATATTCCCTTCAGAGGTGCAACCGCTTGGGTGCTGATTTGTTCTATTTTTATTGCGTCTATTGGTTTAAACACCAATTCAACTGCAGTTGTGATTGGCGCCATGCTTATTGCCCCGCTTATGGGTCCGGTTTTGGCAACGGGTGTTTCCTTAGCTATCAACGACTTAGCCATGCTGAAACAAGCCACGCAGAATTTTATTGTAATGGTATTGTTGAGTGTTACAACAGCAACCCTATACTTTTTGTTTTTTCCATTACAGCAAGAATCTTCAGAGCTATTGGCGCGTACCCAACCTGACATTCGGGATGTGTTTATTGCCTTTTTTGGTGGTGCTGCACTTGCCATTGCCCGCACCAAAAAAGGAACAATTGCCTCGGTGATTTTTGGCGTTGCGATTGCCACGGCACTAATGCCTCCGTTGTGTACTATTGGCTATGGCATTGCGGTGGCAAATCCTAGCTATGCGTTTGGTGCGTTGTATTTGTTTTTTATTAACGCGACGTTTATCGCCTTTGCCTCTTTTTTGGTGATAAAGTTGTTGCGTTTTCCCATGATTCAATATGCCGATTCCAGACAACGGCGCTATACGGCAAGGCTTGTGAGTTTTGCTGCCCTTTTGGTGATGATTCCTGCTGGCATAACCTTTGTTCGTGCCCTTGATGAAAACCGGTTTCGTAAAGAAGCGAATGCATTTCTTGAAACTCACGTTGCACCATTGTCTTTTGGCGAGTACCTCAAAACTTCTGCAGAAATTCGTTACACAAGAGGAACTACCGAAGAAATTGTCCTTAACCCGTTAGGATTGGTTGACATGGATTCCATGGCAGTAAAAAGGTTGAAAAAAGAACTTTTAAGCTACGAAGCCTTAGAAGAGGCTACACTTGTTGTTGTACCTACTATAAGGCAGTAAGTCTACTGATAAACTTCCTTAACTTTTTTCATTAAGTTAGAGGAATACACAAAATCGGTAACGGCTTTGTTGTCGGTCTTAAATATTTTCTCCTTGCTACCCTCCCAAGCTTTTAATCCGTCTTTCAAAAACAAAATAGTATCACCAATTTCCATCACAGAGTTCATGTCGTGGGAGTTTATTACAGTAGTAATATTGTTTTCTTGCGTAATCTCACGAATCAGGTTGTCGATAACAATAGCCGTTTTGGGGTCAAGTCCAGAGTTGGGTTCGTCGCAAAAGAGGTATTTGGGTTTCATGACCACGGCACGGGCAATAGCAACACGCTTTTGCATCCCTCCAGAAAGTTCGGCAGGAAGTTTTTCTTGTGCATCAACTAAATTTACACGCTCAATGACTTCTTCGGCAGCCTCACGCATCTCATTTTCAGAACGTTTGGTTAGCATTTGCATGGGAAACATCACGTTTTCCAATACGGTCATGGAGTCAAACAATGCGCTACCCTGAAATACCATACCCATTTCTTGACGCAGCGTTCTTCTTTCGCCATCGTTCATTTTGCCAAAGGCTTGGTTGTTAAATAGCATCTCACCGCCATCGGGTTGGTGTAGTCCCAACAAACATTTTAACAGCACTGTTTTTCCTGAGCCGCTTTGCCCAATAATCAGATTTGTTTTTCCAGGCTCAAAAACCATACTAACGCCTCTTAGTACTGCGCGCCCATCAAAGGATTTGGCAATGTTGCGTATTTCAATCATCAGGCAAGTAGAAGTTGGGTTACAATATAATTTAACACAATAATAACTACCGAAGTCCATACAAAAGCTACCGTTGCGGCTTTCCCTACTTCTAGCGCGCCGCCCTTCATAAAATAGCCGTGATACGAAGGAATGGTTGCTAAGATTAATGCAAAAAGTAATGTTTTAATAAAGGCATAGGTTACGTGAAACGGTTTAAAGTCCATTTGGATTCCTTCAATAAAATCGGCACTACTGGAAAATCCACCATAAATGGTGGCTACATATCCACCAAGAATTCCTAAGAACATCGAAATATTAATCACTATTGGCAGCAATAACATGGCAATGATTTTTGGAAATACTAAGTAATTAACCGAATTAATACCCATAACTTCCAAAGCATCAATTTGTTCCGTAACACGCATGGTGCCAATGCTGGAGGTGATATACGACCCTACTTTTCCTGCTAAAATGATACACATAAACGTTGGAGCAAACTCCAAAATAACAGATTGACGCGTAGCAAAGCCCACCAAGTTTTTTGGAATAAGCGGACTTTCAATGTTTAATGCGGTTTGAATAGACACCACCCCACCCACAAAAAACGATAAAAACGCTACAATACCCAACGAGCCAATAATGAGGTCTTGAATGTCTTGAAAAATGAGTTTCCGCATTACTTTTCCTTTGGTGGGCTTGATGAAAACCATGCGAAGCATCAGAAAATAGGCACCAATGTGGTGTAGGAGTTTCATGTGAACGAAAGTAAAAAAATAATATTAGCTTAAGGTTAGGACTTCAATAAAAAAATACATTTGTAAAAATTCCACATCATGAACACCAAATTTTTGTCTTTAGTTTTTTTATTGGTTTTTGTGGGCTGTAATACTCCCATACAATCTTCAAAACCAAAACTCGTGGTTGGAATTGTAGTTGACCAAATGCGCATGGACTACCTCACCCGATTCGAAAAGCACTATGGAAATGATGGCTTTAAACGATTTTACCATCAAGGTTTTGTGGCTAAAAACCATCACTTTGACTATGCCCAAACAAAAACGGGTCCTGGGCATGCAAGTATTTCTACAGGCACTCCACCTGCTATTCACGGTATCATCGGGAATGATTGGTTTGATAAAGCAACAGGAGAGGAACAGTATTGCGTGGGCGATGCGAAGTATCAAGGCGTGGGAACCCACTCTAAAGTTGGAAAAAAAGCACCAACACAACTTTTGGTATCCACATTTGCCGATGAAAACAGACTGGCTACGCAGTCACGTGGTAAAGCCATCGGGATTTCTATCAAAGACAGGAGTGCTATTTTATCTATTGGACATGCTGCTAATGGTGCGTATTGGTTTTCGGGAAAAGACGAAGGGAAATTTGTTAGCAGTACATTTTATATGGATGCGCTACCCCAATGGGCTGAAGATTTTAATTCGAAAAGAGTTATTGATAATTATATGACCACTTGGGAAACCTATTCCCCCATGGAAACCTACATCGAGAGTGGTCCCGATAATACTCCATATGAACGTGTTTTTAAAGGTAAAGAAACGCCAACATTCCCTTATGATTTGGCTAGCTTAGCCCAAAATAATGGGGGTTATGATGTCATAAAAGAAACCCCTTTTGGGAATAGTTTAGTGACCGATTTTGCTTTGGCAGCGTTAAAGGGGGAAAATTTAGGCACAGATGCTAATGCCGATGTGTTGATGATCAGTTATTCGTCAACTGATTACGTAGGGCATGCTTTTGGGATAAATTCCAAAGAATTGCAAGACACCTATATTCGTTTGGATATGGATTTGGCACGCTTGTTTGCTGCACTAGATAAACAAGTAGGAAAAGGGCAATACACCGTATTTTTAAGTTCTGATCATGGGGTGGCACATGTTCCACAATATTTAATGGATAACAAAATCCCTGCGGGGTACTTTAAGAAAAAGGACTTTGAAAACAAGATAAAAGAACACTTAGCCTCATTTTTTGGAACAGACGCGCTGATTCGAAATATATCAAACAACGAAATCTTTTTGGATTATGACGCGTTAGCTGCAAAAAGCTTAGACCCTAAACAAATCAAATCGTCGTTGGTTTCTTTTATTACTTCTTTTGAGGGGGTTGCCGTTGCCTATGATACAGATACGTTTTTGAAATTGAACGAAAACAATCCGCTAATTGAGCGTTTTCAGCGTGGACATCATCCAAAACGATCGGGAGATATCGTTTTTTCGCTGCTTCCAGGACACATTACCTCCCGAGAAAAGGGTACAACACACGGTTCTGCATACATATATGATACCCATGTTCCATTGATGTTGTTTGGAGCGGGTGTGAAAAAAGGAAGTACCTATGAGCGTACTAATATTACGGATATAGCCCCCACAATTTGCGCTATTTTGGGAATTAGCAATCCCACCGGGACCATAGGAAATCCAATTGGATCAGCGCTGAAATAAACTTAAAACTTATACGAAAACGCATTGATATTCATGCCGGCACCAACGCTGGCAAATAAGGCAACATCGCCTTGGTGTACCTCGTGGTTTCCGAGTTCTTTGCGTTTTACCAAATCAAGTAGGGTGGGGACGGTTGCCACAGAACTATTTCCCAATTTTTGAATGCTTATCGGTAGCACGTCTTCGGGTTGTGGATGACGGTATAATCGGTAAAAACGTTTTACAATGGCCTCATCCATTTTTTCGTTGGCCTGATGTATAAATACTTTTGAAAGGTTACCGATATCCTCACCACTTTCGTCTAGGCATTGTTTTAAGGCTTTTGGTACGTGACTGATGGCAAATTCATACACTTTTCTACCTAACATTTTTATGTACTTATCGTTGGGATTCGCATCTGGATTATATGATTTTCCAGCATACAAATAGAACGCTTCTCCGTTGCTAAAAGTTTGTGTGCAATGGCTAAGAATACCTCCCGATTTATCGGTTTCTTCAATAACAGTAGCCCCTGCGCCATCGGCAAAAATCATTCCATCTCTGTCGTTAGGGTCTGCAATTCTAGATAGGGTGTCAGCACCAATAACCAAACATTTTTTTGCCATGCCCGCTTTGATAAACGCTTGTGCCTGAATTACGCCTTCAACCCAACCAGGACAACCAAAAATAACATCATAGGCAACACAATTTGGGTTTTTGATTTGCAGTTGATGTTTTACACGTGTTGCCAAAGAAGGCAACATTTCGGTTTGAATACATCCGTGCTCAATATCGCCAAAGTTATGCGCTACGATGATATAGTCTAGAGTTTCAGGATCTAAAGCAGCATCATCAATAGCTTTTTCGGCAGCCAAAAAAGCTAAATCTGAGGCGGTTTGATGTGGCTTGGCATAACGACGTTCTTCAATGCCTGTTATCGCCTTAAACTTTTCAATGATATCGCCATTTTCATTTCCAAAAGGGCTTCCATCAATATCTAAAAAGGAATGGTTTAAAAAATCTTCATTTTTTTCGATGTGTGAGGGAATATAGCTCCCAACGCCTGTAATGTGAATCCCCATGGGTTGTCAAGTTGTTGCTAGAAGATAGCGAATCTTAATATTTTGTCAAAGATAGAAATTATACGGAGTTCGAAAATATTTTTGAACAATATGTGGCAGTACGTTCCCAAAATTACTTGTCTTGTGCAACCTCTTTATTGGTGTACGCCTCGATTGGCGCACAAGTACACACCAAATTTCTATCCCCAAAGGCTTCGTCTACTCTGCGAACGCTCGGCCAAAACTTATTCTCACGAACAAATTGCAACGGATAGGCGGCTTCGGCACGCGAATACGGGTAGCCCCATTTGTCGGCAGTAACTTGCTCCAACGTATGCGGAGCATTGCGCAACATATTGTCTTGTTGGTTGGCATCACTTGCTTCAATTTCGTAGCGAATAGAAATCAACGCCTCACAAAAACGGTCTAGTTCTTCTTTATTTTCACTTTCTGTGGGTTCTATCATCATAGTGCCAGCAACAGGGAAAGAGACCGTGGGCGCATGAAATCCGTAATCGATCAGGCGTTTGGCAATATCCATAACCTCAATTCCTTTTTCCTTAAAGGCTCGGCAATCAATAATAAATTCGTGTGCTGCTCGATTGTTATCGCCACTATACAATACGGGGTAGTGTTTGGCAATACGCTCTTTGATATAGTTGGCGTTAAGAATGGCAATTTCAGTTGATTTTTTTAAGCCTTCTGCACCAAGCATACGGATATAGGCATAGGAAATCAAACACGCCAAAGCAGACCCATAGGGTGCTGCCGAAAGTGCTGTAATCCCTTGATTACCACTCACTGAAACAACATCGTGGTTGGGTAAAAATGGCACCAAGTGCTTCGCCACGCAAATGGGTCCAACCCCAGGGCCACCACCTCCGTGGGGAATTGCAAAGGTTTTGTGGAGGTTCAAATGGCAAACGTCTGCACCAATGGCAGCAGGGTTTGTCAAGCCCACTTGAGCGTTCATGTTGGCACCATCCATATAAATTTGTCCGCCTTTGCTGTGAATGTATGCCGTAATTTCTTTTATGGAAGATTCGAAAACCCCGTGCGTAGAGGGATAGGTAATCATAAGTGCAGCTAAATTTTCGGCATGCACATCTGCTTTTGCTTTTAGAACTTCAAGATCAATATTTCCACGATCATCGGTGCCCACTACCACTACTTGCATGCCCGCCATAACCGCCGATGCCGGATTGGTACCGTGCGCCGATGCCGGAATAAGGCAGATATTGCGGTGGCTATCGCCATTGGCTTGGTGATAGGCTCGAATAACCATGAGTCCGGCAAACTCGCCTTGCGCACCCGAATTGGGCTGTAAAGACGTACCGCCAAAGCCGGTAATTTCGGTGAGGTAATCGGCAAGATCATGTAATATTTTTTGATATCCCTTGGCTTGGTTTACAGGTACAAACGGGTGGATATTGTTCCATTGGGGGTCGCTGAGGGCAAACATTTCCGTGGCAGCATTGAGCTTCATGGTACATGAACCCAGCGCAATCATGGAGTGGTTTAATGCTAAATCCTTTCGCTCCAACGATTTGATATAGCGCATCATACTCGTTTCGGCATGGTAGCGGTGAAACACTTCGTGGGTCAAAAACGGTTTAGTACGTTTATGTGAAATGGGCAGGCAATCGTTTTCCGTATCAACAAATTTGTTTGCTGTTTTTCCTGTAGCATTCGCTAAAATTTCGATGATGGTATCTACGTGCTGCGCTTCGGTTGCTTCATGAAACGAAAGGCTAAGTTCGTTAGCATTTAAGTATCTCAGGTTGATTTTAGCTTTTTCTGCTAACGCACGTACTTGTTCTGCGGGTGCTTCAATGTGGAGCGTGTCAAAAAAGGATGCGTTCTTTTGTGGAATACCCATCGCATGCAATGCTTTGTTCAAACGGCAGGCGTGCCGATGAATCCGCAACGCAATATCTTTCAATCCTTTTGGGCCATGATACACCGCATACATGCCTGCCATTACGGCTAGCAATACTTGTGCGG
>CAZSSZ010000069.1:0-7846 GCA_964609755.1 uncultured Flavobacteriaceae bacterium
TATTGACGAAACGCTTAAACCTTCTGGTGTGGCTATTGTAATTGAAGCTTCACATATGTGTATGATGATGCGCGGGGTACAGAAACAAAACTCCCTTACAACAACTTCGGGCTTCCGCGGCGCATTTGAGGCCATGGAAACCCGAAATGAGTTTTTAAAGCTTATTCAAGGGAAGTTATCCTAATTAGAAATTAACCTTAGCGGAGAGTACAACGTTTCGTCCCGGCTGCTCCACGCCAATTCCTTTTAGTCTTGACAAATGGGGAATGTAATTCCTGTTCCCTAAATTTCGGATTAACAATTGGATACGTAGTTCTCTATTTTTGCCAAAGGGGATATCTAGATGCCCCCCCAAATTGATAACCTCATATGCTTTGGTTGTGGTTTCAAAACGACTGACGTTGTTTTGGTTGCCAACCATATCTAGCGAAACAAAAGCAGCAAAAACTGGACTTACTTCCCAGTGTATTTCCTGATGGAATGCAAAGGGGGGCATTAAGGGTAACGGAGAGTGGTCACTTTGTTCGCCACGCACATATTCTAAAGCGCTTTCAAAATGGAGTTTTCCTTGGGGATGATAGTGCACAAAGAACTCACCACCCCAGAGTGAAGCGTCCGTTTGGATATACTCAAAAACCTGTAATCCTTCCTCCATCTCGTTTGTAGGGTTTAAGAAGATGTAGTTTTTGAGGGTATTGTAGAATCCATCTGCACCTAGATTGAGATAAGTTGTTTTTACGTCGATTCCCAAATCGAACTGTAGGTTTTGTTCGGGCTTTAGCTGCGCATTCCCCACTTCAAAACGTTGCGTGCCATGGTGTACGCCATGCGAGGTTAGCTCTGCCAAATTGGGCGCGCGAAAGCCCGTACTTGCATTAAATCTGAGATTTATTTTTTCCGACAGGGGATAGGTAAACCCCGCCGAACCGTTTAGGCTGTTAATGGAACGATTTATGTTATCCACTTTTTCACCAACTCCTCCATCATGATCGTGAATCTCAAAGGCTTTCGTGTCAATTTTTCTGGTGTCGTAACGCATGCCAAGTTGCCATTTTAGTTTTTCGCCCAAAAATTGATGCAACCAATACACGCCAAAATCACGCTGTGTGGCATCAGGAATAATGCGCTCTTCACCGCTATTTGTATTTTGTTGTTGCAGCCATTGTGCTCCAACAATTTGCTGCCAATTTCCAGATGAGGGGAGTGTGTTTTTTAAATCAAATGATAGTACACGATTATGCATATTGAGTGCCGCACCCTCTTCGTGTTCCTCATCTTCAGCGTGAGCTTCTTCTTCATGCTCCTCAAATTCACGACGTTGATTTAGCGTAAATCCGGATGTTAAATCCCACAATCCTACACTAGTATCTAGCTTTTGACGTAAGCTAAACTGATTGAGTTGTGTTTCTTGATAGGGAACTTGTATGCCGAAATTACGCTTTCCCCCCAGACGCTCTTCTACAATACCGGCTTGTTTGTCGGAATACGCAAATCGTGCTGTTGCTTGATAATTACCCTCTGAAAAACGCGTATTTATCCCGCTGCTTTTACTTCTATAACGACTATTCGGAACAAAATCTTCAGATGCAGTTTCATAGTCTGCATGTTGCATATGTGACCCCGAAACACCAAATTGCCATTTACCCGAAGCAACACCCAAGTTTGCACTGGTTTCACTACCAAAAGATTGCGATACATAGCGTTGCTGAACACTCCCAGTCAGCGACTCACGGATTGTGAATGCTTGAGGAGCCACATATACAACGCCTCCAATAGCATCAGATCCGTAAAGCAATGAGAAAGGTCCTTTGATAACTTCTACAGACGATGCTGTGGCTCCCAAATCGAGTCCATGATCTCCAGAAAATTGATAATTCTCATAACGCAAATCATTCAAATAGGTAACTACACGATTGCCACTCAACCCCCGAATAACGGGTTTTGCAATGCCTTGTCCGGTGGTTATGGCAGACACCCCTGGCAATACTTGTAAGGCATCTGCCAAAACGGAAGCTCCACTTTCTTGAATGGCTTCGCTATTGATTTTACTTACTGCTAGCGTATTTTGATTTTCTAAGTTGGAAAAAGGTGTAGAAACAATAACTTCTTCCATTTCGAAAACAGATGGATCTAAAGAAATATAAATTTGGCTTGAAGCCACTAACACTTCCACGGTTTTATACCCCAAACGCGAGACCACAATAGTGAACGGCTTACTAGGGGTGTTGTGGAGTGTAAATGCACCGTTGGCATTGGAATATGTCACATCATCAAGTTGGGGAATATAAATGCGCGCCGTTTCAATGGCTTCGTTAGTTTGGTTGTTGGATACAGTCCCTGTTAGCTGACTGTAAGCTGAAAAAAAGGGTAATAATGCGATTATAGCCCCGCTAAATAAGGATTTCATAAAATACATTTAGTTAAACAAAAAAAAGGTTCAGAAGGTGCGCTAAGCGCTGGGTGGACCTCTTAAGGTTTTACTAAATAGTGGTTTGCTGTATACAGCAGGTATAAAAAAGCTTTCTTCGAATTGAATGTGTTCTGGGGCTGAAGAAAAGACAAATGTGGGAAGTACCGCCTGAGCATTGGAAACATAATTCAATAACGCACAGGAGGTGTCTCCTTCGTGAAAGTGTAAGCTGCTTTCTTCACAGGTAGGATGGTCGTGGTGTTCAAAAATATGAACGTGTTGTGCCAGTGTAGGATAGAAAATCAATCCTACAAACAACCACCTGAAAAAGAAATGTTTAGGTTTCATTTTTTTTATTGAACAAAAATCCTAATCCCATGCGGGAAAGCATCTTCTTCTCAAAGTTCCAAAAAAACCGGAATTGACCAAAAATAAAGCCAAAAAAAACGAGTAACACTTGATAGATTGGGAAAATCAGGAAAATCCGAATGGGCCAATATATCCAGGGTGAAGTACTTTCAGCATTAACACCAAGAAAAGTTGTTAGGGGCGAGGCAAGTTTGGCAGCAGACGAACCTGTCACTGCAAAAACCACCAAAATCATTACCAATTGGAAATTGGAATGAATTCCCCAACGTGCTTTTAGCCGCTGCATTTAGCCTAAAAGTTCACTGATTTGTTGTGCCAATTCAGTACCAATGCGGTCTTGCGCTTCTTTAGTTGCAGCACCAATATGGGGCGTAAGTGAAATTTTGGGATGCATCAACAACTTTATTGCCGGTTTAGGTTCGTTTACAAAGGTGTCAAGTGCAGCAAATGCCAACTGTTCACTATCTAAAGCTGCTATCAAGGCTTCTTCGTCTACCACACCACCACGTGCCGCATTGATTAGTCCCGCACCCTTTTTCATTTTAGCAAATTCGGCAGCACCAATAGTGGGTTTGTCTTGTGCCGGAACGTGTAACGTTATAAAATCGGATTGCGCCAACACCTCGTCAAAAGAACGTGTTTTGATATCAATATCAACCGATTGTCCATTAAAAAAGTCTACTGTTACAGTAGCTTCATCCATAAACGGGTCATAGGCGGCAACGTCCATCCCCAAACCAAGGGCAATTTTTGCTGTTGCCTGACCAATACGTCCAAAACCAACAATTCCTAAGGTCTTGCCGCGAAGTTCAATCCCTCCAGCATAGGCTTTTTTAAGTGCCTTAAACTTCGTTTCGCCATCAAGAGGCATGTTTCGGTTTGCATCGTACAAAAAGCGCACAGCGCCAAACAAATGCGCAAAAACCAATTCACCCACAGAGGCAGAAGAAGCAGCGGGGGTATTGATTACGTGTACCCCTTTTTCTTTAGCATAAGCAACATCGATATTATCCATACCAACACCGCCACGACCAATAAGCTTTAGCCCTGGACAAGCGTCTATCAACTCTTTGCGGGCTGTTGTGGCACTGCGTACCAACAACCCTGTAATGTTGTTTTCGTTTATGTAGTCTACAAGTTGTTCTTGTGCCACATTGGTAGTGGTAATGGTAAAACCAGCTTTTGTTAATGCGTCAATTCCAGATTGCGAAATGCCGTCGTTTGCGTGAATATTCATTATTATGCGTTTTGTTCTAAAGTTTTCATGACATCTACAAGTGCTTGAACCGATGCAATTGGTAATGCGTTGTACATCGAAGCACGGTAGCCCCCCACAGAGCGGTGCCCATTAATACCGTTTAGCCCAGCTTCTTTTGCCATGGCTTCAAACGTATCTTTTAATTCGGGTGTATTGAGCGTAAAGGTAGCGTTCATCGTACTGCGGTCTTCTTTGGCAGCAAATCCTTCAAACAGCGGATTGCGATCAATTTCCGAATACATCAATGCCGCTTT
Source organism: uncultured Flavobacteriaceae bacterium (assembly GCA_964609755.1). Taxonomy (GTDB): domain Bacteria; phylum Bacteroidota; class Bacteroidia; order Flavobacteriales; family Flavobacteriaceae; genus UBA7446. Next base: position 4,292 of record CAZSSZ010000069.1, read on the forward strand.
GGCTTCATTTTCTTTTTCAATAGCAGCGATTCCACCTTTGTTTTTCAGCCATTCCAAATTGAGCATGGAAGTATATACTGCAAACACAGGAGGCGTGTTGAACATACTGCCCTTGTCTGCGTGGATTTTGTAGTCCAGCATGGAAGGAATTTGATGCGAAACCTTACCAAGGATATCTTCACGAACCACCACTAAAGTGGTACCTGCAGGTCCCATGTTCTTTTGCGCACCGGCATATAAAAGACCGAATTTGCTGAAATCCAATTCCCTAGAGAAAATATCAGAAGATGAATCTGCAACTAAGGTAGTATTGGTTTCGGGAAGTGCCTTGTATTGCGTTCCAAAAATGGTGTTGTTGGTGGTTATGTGGAGGTAATCCAAATCAGATGGAATGTCAAAGCCTTTTGGAATGTAGTTGAAATTCGCATCTTTTGAAGAAGAAACCTCAACGGCTTCGCCTACCAATTTGGCTTCTTTTAGCGCTTTTGTAGACCAAGTACCTGTATTGCAATAGCCTGCTTTGTTTTCCAATAAGTTGTATGCCGTAGCGATAAATTGCAAACTTGCCCCTCCTTGTAAAAACATGGCTGTATACCCTTTGTCTTTCAAGTCTAGTAGTTCGAGTGCTAGCGAAGTAGCACGATCCATGATATCGATAAACGCAGAACTGCGATGCGAAATTTCGATAAGGGATAAACCAGAGTTGTCGAGTTCTACTACCGCTTGGGCGGCTTTTTCCATGACTTCTTGCGGAAGGATGCAAGGGCCAGCACTGAAATTGTGCATCTTCATAGGTCTAACAATTTAGAAACGCAAAGAAACAAAAACAGTTGCGGTTACGCACAGAAAGTTGTGTTACTTTTTTAACAAAAATTCCATGGTGTCAATATGGTCGGCGTAGTCAGAGAGTTTGGGGTGTTGTGTTTGCCCAAAAGCAAGGCTGTTTTCGAGGAAATTACTTACCACACACTGAATGTTGTCTTGAGCTTCTTCAAGTGTTTTTTGAACTTCTTCAGGGTTTGAATACCTACTGTAATGCACACAAGCAATCGGTGAGTTTAGCCCCGAATCTTTTTTGAGCATCATAAATCCGTTGTCAAGCAAATCTTCTTCTTGCATCAAATACACTGCCTTGTTGTAGTCGTAATTGTTGGCATAAGCGTTATGGTGGATAATATCTCGGTGTTCGTAAAGTGCCAAAAACAAGGCATTAAAATCATAGCCCTCGGGAACCATAAGATGTGAAACGTTTCGGCAGCCCAACCCAAAATACTGTAAGATATCCGTACAAAGTGCCGATAGTTCTGCTTCGGTTTCTTCGCAGTTCAGTACGGCTAGGCCGTTTCGGGTTTTGCGGATAATGTGCGGAACGTCTTTAAAATAGTATTCAAAATAGCGTGCCGTATTGTTGCTTCCGGTGGCAATTACACGATCAAATTTTTCGAGTTTTCCCTTTGTAAAGTGTATCTTACCTAGCCACTCGGGTTGCTTTTCCATTAAAAAATTTACCACAAAGGGGAGGAGTATGTCATCGTTCGAGGAGTACTTAATTTCAATGGAATAGCCACAAGCCAAACCGCATAAGATATCGTGTAAGCCCACCAATGGGATGTTTCCTGCCAAGACCAATCCCAAGCGTTGCTCGTGTTTTTGCGCTTCGGGATATGCACGCAACCAAGTGTTTAAGTTGACTTTTGTGAGCGTATTGCCCCAAGTATTGATGCAAAAATCAAGATTTTCTTTTGTGAACCATTTGTTTTGATTCGATGCGTTAACTAATGCATTATCAAGATCTTTTAACCATTTATTTTCTGAGTAATCCCCTGAAATATAATCCCTAAAAAGTTGCCCTAAGGCTGTAAAAGCGGTAATTGAATGTTGGTATGAAATCATATTTTGTTGTGGTGTGGCTATGCCTTATTTTTGCAAAGTTAAAAAATTGCTATGGCTATTATCATAACTGATGAATGTATTAATTGCGGGGCGTGTGAGCCCGAATGTCCAAACACTGCCATTTACGAAGGTGCTTTTGATTGGAAATACGCCGATGGAACCTCGCTAAACGGTGATGTGGTTTTACCTAACGGTAAAGCCGTAGATGCCGATGCCATACAAGAACCCATTTCAGATGAGGTATATTTTATTGTCCCTGATAAATGTACCGAGTGTAAAGGCTTCCACGATGAGCCCCAATGCGCTGCGGTTTGTCCTGTGGATTGCTGTATTCCTGATGAGGATCATGTAGAATCAGAGGAAGTACTGTTGGGCAAACAACGTTTTATGCACCCCGAATAGCATGAAAGCTGGAATTGTAGGATTGCCCAATGTAGGCAAATCAACGTTGTTTAACTGTTTGTCGAGTGCCAAGGCACAAAGCGCTAATTTTCCTTTTTGTACCATTGAACCCAACGTGGGGGTTGTCAATGTTCCCGACCCACGGCTAAACCGCCTAGAGGAATTGGTAAATCCAGAGAAGGTCATTCCTGCCACAGTAGAAATTGTAGACATTGCCGGATTGGTAAAAGGTGCCAGTAAAGGCGAGGGGCTGGGTAACCAATTTTTGGCAAACATCAGAGAAACCGACGCGATTATTCATGTGTTGCGCTGTTTTGATAACGACAATATTGTTCACGTAGACGGTTCTGTAGACCCCTTGCGGGATAAAGAGACCATTGATATAGAACTGCAACTTAAAGACCTAGAAGCGGTTGAAAAACGCCTTGAAAAGGTAAAGCGTGCTGCCCGAACCGGAAATAAAGAGGCACAAAAAGAACTGGCTGTTTTGGAAACCCTGCAACAAGGTTTGGAAGCAGCGACTTCGGTACGAGCCATAGCCGTTGCTGAAGACGATAAAACAGCTTTTGTAAAGCCTTTGCAACTGATTACGGACAAACCCGTATTGTATGTGTGTAATGTAGACGAAAGTGCCGCTGCCACGGGAAACGATTACGTTACCCAAGTGCAAACCGCTGTGGCTGCTGAAAATGCTGAGGTATTGGTGCTTGCCGTTGCCACCGAAGCCGATATCAACGAATTGGAAACCTATGACGAGCGGCAATTGTTTTTGGAAGATTTGGGACTAGACGAGCCGGGTGCTGCCAAGCTGATTCGCGCTGCCTATAGACTTCTAAACCTAGAAACCTATTTTACGGCTGGGCAAAAAGAAGTGCGTGCCTGGACGATACCCGCTGGTGCTACAGCACCCCAAGCCGCGGGGGTTATCCATACCGATTTTGAAAAAGGCTTTATCCGTGCGGAGGTAATTTCTTTTGCGGATTACGATGCCCTAGGCTCTGAACAAAAAGCCAAAGAAGCCGGAAAGGCTAGGGTAGAAGGAAAAGACTACACCGTAAAGGACGGTGATGTGATGCACTTTAGGTTTAATGTGTAGGGGATTTCTTTAACGTATGTCCCTAGCTCGCGCCTGCCTTGTTAGCAGACAGGTCTGTAACGCGTGACTAACCTTGTTTAAAATAGGTACGCTTCGCAGCCCTTCCTGGTGGCAAGACAGATGCGCGTCAGAGAGGTTATAGTTTAGAAATTAACGACGTATTT
>CAZSSZ010000070.1:0-7688 GCA_964609755.1 uncultured Flavobacteriaceae bacterium
AAGACTATATCCCTGTGTTGCCTGCGGCGCACTACATCTGTGGCGGTATTGATGTTGACGAACATGGGCAGAGTAGCCTTCAGGGCTTGTATGCCATTGGCGAATGTAGCCATACGGGTTTGCATGGCGCCAACCGCCTTGCATCAAACTCATTATTAGAAGCATTGGTATTTGCTTCGCGTGCTGCGGAACATTCCAATAATGCACTTGCAGAACCCATTTTGCCAACTTCTTTCTTTGAGGCTATTCCAAATTGGAAAGGAACCGAAGACGTATCAAACCAAAAAACGGAACGTATTCGAAAGTTACGCACAACCCTGCAGGAAATAATGAGCACCCATGTAGGAATTATAAAGTCTGGAGTGCGTTTGCAAACTGCGGAATCGGAACTCCATGAGGTGTATCTAGCAACCAAAGCCTTGTATCAGCAGAATAAATTAACACCACAATTGACAACACTTCGTAACTTGGTTAGTGTTGCTTATTTGATGATCAAACAAGCCCAAAAATACCCTGAAAACAAAGGGGTGTATTACAATGAAGATTATGCATAATACATTTATTGACACATACCGTAACGAATTGATTTTGTGTATACATCAAGCAGTAAAAGAAGATTGGAGCAACCACGGGGATCATACATCTAAAGCCATATTTCCGACTGCGCATCAATCTAAAGCAACCCTTTTTGCCAAACAAGATGGTGTGTTGGCAGGAGTGGCTTTTTGTAAGCTTGTTTTAGAACTTTATGCCCCTGAGGTCAAACTTACCTCTTTTGTTGAAGACGGCACTCCTTTTTGCAAAGGGGATGCGCTATTTACTCTATCGGGAAGCACACAACTGATACTTTCGTTGGAACGCATTTTGTTGAACGCCATTCAGCGGATGAGTGGCATTGCTATGGCAACCAATTCGGTGCAACAGCTTATCAATCACACATCTTGTAAAGTTTTAGATACCCGAAAAACAACTCCTAATTTTCGGATTGCTGAAAAATGGGCGGTGGGAATTGGTGGGGGCGTAAATCACCGTATGGGTTTGTATGATGCGATGATGCTTAAAGATAACCATATTGATTTCTGCGGAGGGTTGTCAGCAGCCTTGGAAAAGACAAAATCCTATTGCGATAGCCTGCCAAATCCAATTCCTGTTATTGTTGAAACCAGAACCCTAGAAGAAGTCGCTGTTTGCTTGGAACACCCTTGGATTAGTAGGGTTTTATTGGACAATATGACCCCCAAACAATTGCGAGAAGCAGTATCTTTTATTGATGGAAAATTGCCTACCGAAGCCTCTGGGAACATCACTCCAGAAACCATTGTTTCCTATGCGGAAACAGGAGTTGATTATGTATCACTGGGGTATATTACGCACTCCGCACCTATTGTTGATGTAAGCCTACGCGCTAGCTAGTTTTCGGCACGTAGTTACACCGCTTTTCAATAGATTTAATCATCATTAGCGCAATGTCCTTTTGTGTAGCCGCTTCTATTCCTTCAAGACCTGGCGATGAGTTGACTTCTAGCACCAAGGGACCTGAGGCTGATCGAATGAGATCCACACCAGCTACACGCAAGCCCATGGCTTTTGTGGCTTTTATTGCAAGTTTGCGTTCTTCGGGCGTTGCTTTAATAATGGAGGTTGTACCGCCCAAATGGACATTTGCCCGAAATTCTCCTGGAGGTGCTGTACGTTGCATAGCGGCAACTACCTTTCCGTCAATCACAAAACAGCGCAGGTCTTTTCCGTCTGCCTCTTTGATAAATTCTTGAACCAAAATATTCGCATTCAAGCTTTTAAATGCATTGATTACACTTTCGGCTGCCTTTTTTGTTTCTGCCAATACAACGCCTTTGCCTTGTGTGCCTTCCAATAATTTGACAATAAGTGGCGAACCACCCACCATTTCAATGAGGTCTTTGGTGTCTAGGGGAGAACTTGCAAAACCTGTTGTGGGAATTTGTACGCCTTGACTTAAAAGGAGTTGTAGGGAGAATAATTTGTCCCTAGACTGAATGATTGACTCTGAATTGTTTAAACAAAAAACACCTAAGCTTTCAAAAAGACGGAGTAGGGCACAGGCGTAAAACGTTTGTGCTGGACGTATTCTAGGGATTACAGCATCTAGTGTTTCAATGGGCTTTCCACCTCGGTAGTGAATTTGTGGCGTTGTCGCATCCAATTTCATAAAACACTGGCGGATGTTGTAAAACTCAATTTCATGACCGCGCTGCTCTGCAGCTTCCATAATGCGCCTGTTGCTGTACAAGTTTTGGTTTGAGGCCAATAGCCCAATGCGAAGTCCCTCGTTTGGTTTTTTAAACTGTTGATAGACTTCTAAAATTTTATTATGATTTACCTCACCAGCCAAATACCGCTCTGCTGGGTCAACAATAAGTCTCCCTCTCATGGCTTCTCTGCCTAAAAGCATACGAAAGCCCATGGAGTCGCGGTTGGTGAGGGTCAATTCGATATCCCAATGATTATCATTGAGACTTACTGTTGTACGCACTACATAGCGCTGCTCACGTTCGCCACTAGAGCTTTTTACTACGCGTTTGTCTACTACCAATGCCTCGCAACTTATTTTGCGTTTGCCGTCGTGTTGTAGTGGAAAAACATCAAATTTCACCCATACTTCACTATCCTTTTGAAAAGGTTGAATGTTTACGGCATGTAAACTAGAGGTTTTTGCACCACTATCTACACGAGCTTTGACATAAGGGATATGGAGTTCGTTAAGAGATACCCATTCTTCAGAGCCAATAACTGTTTTGTTTTCCATACGGCAACAAATTTTTGGCAAATGAAGAAAAAAATGTGATGCAATATATGTTTGTACGTAAAAAAAACGTTAAGATTCCTCAGGTTTTCCTTCACCTTCTATTTTAAGGTCAAGGGTATCGCTTTTTCCGTCCCAATCAAAATGTGCTCGGGCACCATTTTTCAGTGTGTTATTGATAATTTCTCCGGCAAGGGCATCTTCAACATAACGCTGAATGGCACGCGCAAGGGGTCTCGCGCCGTATTGCTTGTCATAACCTTTGTCGATAAGGAAGTTTACTGCTTTTTTTGAAAGCTTTAGCGTATAGCCAAGTTCATTCACCCGGTCTTGTAATGATTTTAATTCCAAATCGATGATTTTCGCTAAATCGTCTTTGGTAAGACTGTTAAAGATTACAATATCGTCTATTCGGTTTAAAAACTCTGGAGAGAATGTTTTCTTGAGTGCATTTTGAATTACCCCTTGAATGTTTTTGTCTTCCTGAGATTTTTGGGATGCAGTACCAAATCCTACACCTAAACCAAAATCTTTAACCTGTCGTGCCCCAACATTTGAGGTCATGATGATAATGGTATTTTTAAAATCTACACGCCTACCCAAAGAATCGGTCAAATAGCCGTCGTCAAGAACTTGTAACAACATGTTAAAGACGTCGGGATGCGCTTTTTCAATTTCATCCAACAAAACAACGGAATAGGGCTTTCTACGTACTTTTTCACTGAGTTGCCCGCCTTCTTCATATCCAACATATCCAGGAGGTGCGCCTATAAGTCTAGATATAGAGAATTTCTCCATGTATTCGCTCATATCAATACGAATTAGTGAAGCATCGCTATCGAAAAGCTCTTGCGCCAATACTTTTGCAAGTTGGGTTTTCCCTACACCTGTTTGCCCTAAAAAGATAAACGAACCAATAGGCTTGTTCGGGTTTTTGAGCCCGGCACGGTTTCGCTGAATGGCTTTTGCTACCTTTTCAACAGCATCTTCTTGTCCAATAACTTTCCCTTGAATACGTTCGTTGAGTTTAGCAAGACGTTCACTTTCACCACCGGCAACACGTTGCACAGGAATCCCTGTTATCATAGAAACTACATCTGCAATGTGCGTATCGGTTACCGTTTCCCTGTTTTGACGTTGTTCTTCTTGCCAGTCTTCTTGAGCAAGCATAAGCTCTTTTTCCAGTTTTTTTTCATCATCTCTAAGCTTCGCAGCTTCTTCATATTTCTGACGCTTAACAACCGAGTTTTTGAGTTCTCGCACTTGTTCCAACTCTTCCTCAATGGCAACAATCTTTTCGGGCACTTCCATATTGGTTATATGTACTCTGGAGCCGGCTTCATCAAGTGCATCAATGGCTTTATCTGGTAAAAATCGGTCTGTAATATATCTATCAGAGAGTCGAACACAAGCTTCAATAGCGGCATCCGTATAATTTACGTTGTGATGCGCTTCATATTTATCTTTAATGTTTTGAAGGATCTCGATGGTTTCATCCACTGTTGTGGGATCAACGACTACTTTTTGGAAACGACGCTCCAAAGCACCGTCTTTTTCAATGTTTTGGCGGTATTCGTCTAAAGTCGTTGCCCCAATACATTGGATTTCACCTCTTGCAAGGGCAGGTTTGAACATGTTGGATGCATCTAGGCTTCCTGTGGCACCACCTGCACCTACTATGGTGTGAATTTCATCAATAAATAAAATGATATCACTGTTCTTTTCAAGCTCGTTCATTACGGCTTTCATGCGTTCTTCGAACTGTCCGCGGTATTTGGTTCCGGCAACAAGTGAAGCTAAATCAAGAGTTACCACACGTTTGTTGTACAATACCCGCGATACTTTCTTTTGGATAATGCGCAGCGCAAGTCCTTCTGCAATGGCAGATTTCCCAACACCGGGTTCACCAATGAGCAGTGGGTTATTCTTTTTTCTTCGACTTAAAATTTGTGATACACGCTCAATTTCTTTCTCACGACCAATAACAGGGTCCATGTTTCCTTCCAACGCAATTTTAGTAAGGTCTCTGCCAAAATTATCCAATACGGGAGTTGTGGATTTTTTGCCCTTTTTGTCATCTGGTGATGTAGAATAGGAAGAAGATTGTCTTCTGCTCTCTTCCTCCGCTGGGTCTTCTGGGAATGCGTCAGCGGAAGGCATATCAATAAAGTCATCGTCAGACTCTACAGACATATATTTGAATTGGTCTTTAACCGTTTCATAATCTATTTGTAGTTTGTGCAACACCTTAGTAGTTGGATCGTTTTCATTTCTAAGAATACACAACAACAAGTGTGCAGTATTGATGGCACTACTTTGAAAAAGTTTCGCCTCTAAAAATGTGGTTTTTAGCGCACGTTCGGCTTGACGTGTAAGGTGTAAATTCGTTTTGTGTTGTGGTTCGGGCGAGTGGGTTGGATTTGCCGGGGTAAGAATTTCAATTTTTCGGCGCAAATAATCCAAGTCAATTTCTAAAGCTTTTAGAATCGATATGGCTTTTCCACTACCGTCACGCAACAAGCCTAGCATTAAATGCTCAGTTCCAATAAAATCATGCCCCAAACGCAATGCTTCTTCTTTGCTATACGTAATGACATCTTTTACTCTAGGTGAAAAATTATCGTCCATAGATTTTTTATTAGTGTAGGTCAAAAATTAAACCAATACCACAAAGGTATATAACGAATAGACGAAAAAAATTATAGAATAGCAAATTCTAGCGATGAATTTTTTTGATTTTTTTGAAAATAATTTTGTTAATAAATAATAGTAAAAACGGGCGATCTTTTGTGTTTATTCATTCGATGAATACGTATTTTAGCCCTAATGTCGTAACGTTAAACAAACTATAAATGGCAACAGAAGATAAGTTGATACCAATCAACATTGAAGATGAAATGAAGTCGGCGTATATCGACTATTCCATGTCGGTCATTGTGTCACGTGCACTGCCAGATGTCAGGGATGGGCTTAAGCCTGTGCATCGCCGCGTATTGTTTGGAATGCATGAGTTGGGTGTAAAAGCAAATTCTTCGTATAAAAAATCTGCTCGTATTGTAGGAGAAGTTTTGGGTAAGTACCACCCACATGGCGACACCTCGGTTTATGATACGATGGTACGTATGGCGCAATCTTGGAGCTTGCGTTACATGATGGTTGACGGACAAGGAAACTTTGGCTCTGTTGATGGGGATAGCCCTGCTGCAATGCGTTACACTGAGGCACGTCTTCAAAAAATCTCAGAAGACATGATGGCAGACATCGAAAAAGACACGGTTGACCATCAGCTTAACTTTGATGATACGCTAAAAGAACCCACCGTTCTTCCCACTCGAGTCCCCAACTTACTTATTAATGGGGCTTCTGGAATTGCTGTAGGGATGGCAACAAACATGCCGCCACATAACCTCTTTGAGGTAGTAGATGGCACAGTTGCATACATTGAAAATTCAGACATTGATGTAGATGGTTTGATGGAACACATCAAAGCTCCTGATTTTCCAACCGGCGGCGTAATTTATGGTTACGAGGGAGTTAAAGAAGCCTTTCATACCGGTCGTGGACGTGTAGTTGTACGCGCAAAAGCCGAAATTGAAGAGGTCAACGGAAGGGAATGTATTATTGTAACTGAAATCCCTTACCAAGTCAATAAAGCGGAAATGATCAAGAAAACCGCTGAGTTAGTTAATGATAAAAAAATTGAAGGAATTTCAAATATTCGCGATGAGTCTGACCGAAAAGGGATGCGCATCGTATATATTTTAAAGCGCGATGCTATTCCAAACATTGTCCTTAATATGTTGTATAAATACACGGCGTTGCAATCATCGTTCAGTGTGAACAACATTGCCTTGGTAAAAGGTCGTCCACAAATGTTGAATCTTAAAGATATGATTCATCATTTTGTAGAGCATCGGCATGAGGTTGTGGTTAGACGCACACAGTATTTGCTTAAAAAAGCTGAGGAACGCGCACATATTTTAGAGGGTTTAATTATAGCTTCTGATAATATCGATGAAGTAATTGCCCTTATAAAAGCTTCTGCAGATGCCGATCAAGCGCGTCAAAAGCTTATTTCCAAATTTAATCTTTCCGAAATTCAAGCAAAGGCTATTGTGGAGATGCGTTTACGTCAATTAACTGGTTTGGAGCAAGATAAATTGCGCTCTGAATACGACGAACTCATGAAAACCATTGAGGATTTAAAAGACATCTTAGATAAAAAGGATCGTCGTATGAATATCATCAAAGACGAGCTTTTAGAGGTAAAAGAAAAATATGGTGACGAACGTCGCTCTACCATTGAGTATGCAGGTGGTAGCTTCCGCGTAGAGGATATGATTCCAGATGAAAAAGTGGTAATTACCATTTCTCATGCGGGTTACATTAAGCGTACCCCACTTGCCGAGTATCGCACTCAAAATAGGGGAGGTGTAGGACAAAAAGCCTCAACCACTCGAAGTGAAGATTTTCTTGAACATTTGTTTGTGGGCACGAACCACCAATACATGCTGTTTTTTACGCAAAAAGGTAAATGTTTTTGGCTACGTGTTTTTGAAATTCCAGAAGGAAGCAGAACCTCAAAAGGTCGTGCAATCCAAAACCTTATCAACATTGAACAAGATGATAAAGTAAAGGCGTTTATTTGTACGCAAGACCTTAAAGACGAAGAATACATTAACAGTCGCTATGTGGTAATGGCTACCAAAAAGGGACAAGTTAAAAAGACGTCACTAGAGCAATATTCACGCCCTAGAACGAATGGTATAAATGCCATAACCGTACGTGAGGGTGACGAACTTTTGGAAGCAAAACTTACCACAGGTGCTTCTCAGGTAGTGTTAGCAGTAAAGTCTGGAAAAGCCATTCGATTTGAAGAAAGTAAAACCCGACCAATGGGTAGAAA
>CAZSSZ010000071.1:0-7623 GCA_964609755.1 uncultured Flavobacteriaceae bacterium
TAGTGAAATTGAGCACGTGTACATTGCAGATCAAAACATTCAACAAGAAGACGGCTGGCTAAATCTTGAACATGCAGATACCGTCGCCATAAACGGCTTAGACGGGTATGCCAAACCGCAGCTTTTAGACCGATTTCCTTACGCAAGACCCAAAACGACATGAATTTTTTAGACAAAAAATTAGAAGAGTATGTACAAGATCACTCCGAGCAAGAACCTGAATTGCTGCAGCAATTGGCTCGAGAAACACATCTAAAAGTACTGCAACCACGAATGCTCAGCGGTGCCTATCAGGGACGCTTATTAGCACTGCTATCAAAACTAGTTTCCCCCAAACATATTTTGGAAGTTGGTACCTACACAGGCTATTCTGCTTTGTGTTTGGCAGAGGGATTACATCCTCAAGGACACATTGACACTATCGATGTAAATGAGGAACTCACCGACCTACAGCGAAAATATTTTAACAGATCCGGTTTTGGGAGTCAAATTTTCCAACATTTGGGTAATGCTGCTGACATCGTTCCTACTCTATCTGGTATTTTTGATTTGGTTTTTATGGATGCTGATAAAGAACAATATCCTTTGTATTTTGATTTGATTGTAGACCGCGTACGCTCTGGTGGATTGATTATCGCCGACAACGTGCTGTGGTCAGGAAAAGTGGTTGAAAAATCTAATGATGAAGCCACAGAGGCGCTACAAATTTTCAACAAAAAAGTAGTGGAAGATACACGTGTAGAAGCGCTAGTGCTTCCCGTCCGTGACGGGCTCACGCTACTACGGAAAGTTTAGAGACGGCGTTTTACCGTTCCAGCAATATCGTCAAATTCTTTTTTAAGGTCGTTGACTTCTTTTTTCAGTTCTTTAGTATCTAAACCTTGTGCCTCTGCCGATTTTTCTATTTCCTCACGAAAATCACGACTAGCGTTTTTTACCTGCTGGATGCCTTTTGCCATGGTACGTGCAATTTCAGGAATGCGATTGGCACCAAATACCAACAACACTACCATAAAAACAAATACAATTTCGGCTCCGCTGATAAATAAAATCATAAAACAAAGATACACGAAAACAAAGAAACTACTCCGTTAATCTTTCGGCTACCAATCCCAACACATGCTGTAGCATTTCTTGCACATTAAATTGGGTGGCGTCTAACGCAATAGCATCTTCTGCTTGCACAAGTGGCGAGTCAGCACGGGTGCTATCCAAATGATCACGTTGGGTAATATTTTCTAAAATAGCATCAAAAGTAACCGTTGGGTCTTGCTGTTGTAGTTCCTCATATCGACGTTGCGCACGGGTCTGTGCATCAGCAGTTAAAAATAACTTAAGGTCAGCGTTGGGAAAAACCACCGTACCTATATCACGACCATCCATGACAATGTTTTGATGTGTACCCAAAATGCGCTGTTGGGCTACCAAAAAAGCACGTACTTCAGAAATGGCTGCAACCTTACTCACGGCATTAGAAACTGTCATTCCACGAATTTCATCGCTTACGTCTACCCCATTCAACATCAGTTTGTTATTGGCAAAAGTCAATTGGATATCATCAAGATTTGCCAAAAGGGCTTCTTTGTCAAAATGGGTATTGGTAAGCCATTGTTGCTGCTGGGCATACAGTGTAATTCCTCTGTACATTGCCCCAGAATCCACATAAATAAAATTCAACGCCTTAGCTACCCCTTTGGCAAGGGTGCTTTTCCCAGTAGACGATGCGCCGTCGATAGCAACTATAAACGGTTTTTTCATTTTGTTATTTTCTTGGTTCTAGGGTTACACCCAAAAACGTACGATTTCCGGCTACGTTATAGCGTGCGTGGCTCAACTGAAAACGCAATCGGCGAAATTGCATCCCCACACCAAACGATAGGCCCGAAAAATTACGCACGTCCAAAATACGCAATTCTACTGCACGCTGCGCATGGTACCCCAAACGAATAGAAAATAAGCCTTCGGGGAAAAGCTCCACACCCATAGTAGCATGGCGGAGTAGTTTTTTTACAAAGCCTGAGTTTTGTTGGGTACGATTTCCGTTCAGGTCAGTTGTGATTTCTTCGGGGTTATCAAAATACAGTGGCCATTTGTTTAGGTGGTGTAAGGAAATGTGCCATCGTAAAGGCAAATGCTCAAGGGCACTAGAAAAACCAAGTGTCAAATTTGCAGGTAAAGGCTCAAAAACATCTTCATAAGCGGTGAATTGTTTGCCCATATGTTGGTATACTAATCCTACACGCCAAGGTTTTTCGATTGGACTGTAATACACCCCAAAATCAGCGGTAAGTCCTGAAGAAGAGTAGCTTTCTAAATTGGAAAGAATATAGCGTAATCGTGCACCCACATGTACATTTGGTCGTAAAAAATAATGCGAGGATGCCAAGCCCAAAGCAACTTCACTGCCACTAAAATTTGCTGTTGGGTTCCCCAAATCATCGGCGCCCTCAAAGGTGCCGTAATTAATATACTTCACATCAAAAACCAAGGCTTTGGCACGATTTAAGGTATACGCATAGGCTGCTGAACCTCGATGAATTCCATCAAAATAAGGTTCGTAATTTACCATTACCTGTCCGCCGTGCTCACCGCGAATCGTAGCGGGATTGGCAAGGGTTGTACTGATATCAACATCTCTAAGCGTAACGGGGTCGCCCAACGCCAACTGACGTGGTGCACTCGAAAGTTCTAAAAACCGAAAGGTTGCGTCACCCCCAAGCTGTCCAAAAAGGGAGATTGAGAAAAATGTAACACAATAAAAAATAAGTCCTCTCATGCGTACTAAAAACGAAGATTAACGCTTTTTCGTACCTGAGACCCGCTGTTTGGTAATAGCAATGTCCAAGACTTCGTCTATGGAAGTTACGTAGTGAAAGCTTAGCCCTTTAAGATAACGCTCTGGGATTTCATTGATATCTGCCTCGTTTTTCTGACTCAAAATAATTTCCTTGATGTTGGCGCGTTTGGCCGCCAAAATCTTTTCCTTGATACCCCCTACAGGAAGTACCTTTCCACGAAGCGTAATTTCACCCGTCATGGCAATACGGTTTTTTACTTTGCGTTGTAAGATCGTGGAAACCAACGAGGTAATCATCGTAATTCCGGCACTTGGACCATCTTTTGGTGTTGCGCCCTCAGGAACATGAATATGGAAATTATTTTTAGAGAAAAAGTCATCTGCAATACCTAACTCTTGGGCATGTGCCTTAATGTATTGCAAGGCAATTGTTGCGGATTCTTTCATAACCTTTCCCAAATTTCCAGTTATGGAAAGTGCACCATTACCGTTGCTAATAGAGGACTCAATAAACAAAATATCACCGCCTACCCTAGTCCAAGCCAAACCTGTTACCACGCCAGCAACATCGTTATTCTCATAAGTGTCACGCAGCATTTTTGCAGGCCCTAATATGGATTCTAATTCTGACACGTCTAGTTTTGCCTCACGAGGTGTTTCTTTTGCAACCAACATGGCGTAATGACGCACCACTTTGGCAATTTGTTTGTCTAATCCACGCACACCCGATTCACGTGTATATCCCGCTACCAAGTGTTGCATGGTAGCTTTTGGCAATTTGATAGCAGCTTTCTCTAATCCGTGTTCACTAACTTGCTTTGGCAACAAATAACGCAATCCAATTTGTACTTTTTCTTCAAGCGTATAACCCGAAACCTCTATGATTTCCATGCGGTCGCGCAAAGCAGGTTGTATGGTAGAAAGTGAATTGGCTGTAGCGATAAACATCACTTTAGAAAGGTCGTAACCAGTTTCCAAATAATTGTCATAAAAACTCGTGTTTTGCTCAGGGTCAAGCACTTCTAGCATTGCCGATGAAGGGTCGCCGTGAGAAGACTCAGCAAGTTTATCCAACTCATCGAGTACAAAAACTGGATTCGATGTGGTAGCTTTTTTAATGTTTTGCATCACACGTCCGGGCATGGCTCCAATATAGGTTTTGCGGTGTCCACGAATTTCCGCCTCGTCGCGCATCCCTCCTAGCGACATACGAACATACTTTCTTCCCAACGCCTCTGCAATAGACTTACCTAACGAGGTTTTTCCGACACCCGGAGGACCCACCAAACACAAAATTGGAGACTTCATGTCGTTGCGCAGTTTTAGTACTGCCAAGTGCTCAATAATACGCTGCTTGACTTTATCTAGACCAAAATGGTCACGGTCTAAAATTTTCTCAGCACGATTCAAATTAAACGAATCTTCAGAATATGTATTCCAAGGCAGGTCTAGGTATAAGTCTAAATAATTGCGTTGTACCGAATACTCAGACATTTGTGGATTCATACGCTCTAACTTTGCCAATTCCTTTTCGAAATGCTTACCCACTTTTTCGTCCCAAGCTTTGGTTTTGGCACGCTGGCGCATTTCTAGTACTTCCTCGTCATACGAGGCACCACCTAGTTCCTCTTGAATGGTTTTCATCTGTTGATGCAAAAAATACTCGCGTTGCTGCTGATCTAAATCGTGGCGTACTTTGGTTTGAATATCATTTTTTAGCGAAAGTTTTTGATATTCTACATTCATCTGCTTTAAACACATAAGAGCGCGTTGCTCTAAATTGTCTTGTGCCAAAATTTCTTGCTTTTCTGCGACAGACATATCCATGTTGGACGACACAAAGTTGACCAAAAAAGCACTGCTTTGGATGTTCTTTATGGCAAATGATGCTTCGGAAGGAATCTCAGGGTTTTGAGCAATAATCTTTAATGCCAAGTCTCGTATAGAATCAATGATCGCCAAAAAATTTGGATCGGTATCTTCAGGGCGCACTTCTACCAATCCTGCCACCTTGGCTTTCAAAAACGGTTGCTCTGCAGTGTATTCTAACGTTTCAAATCGCTTTTTTCCCTGCAAGATAACAGTTGTATTCCCATCAGGCATTTTTAAAACACGCAGCACTTTTGCCAATGTGCCTTTTTGGTATAAATCTTCAGGAGATGGCGATTTGGTATCGCCCTTTTGTTGTGCTATTACACCCAATAACTTATTGCCGTTATTTACTTCTTTGATGAGCTTTACCGAACGGTCACGACTGGCCGTTATAGGGATCACTACACCGGGAAAAAGCACCGTGTTTTTAAGCGGAAGAATAGGTAACTCTTCAGGGATAGGTTCCTTTTGTATTGCCTCTTCATCGTCAGAAGTCATTAAGGGAATAAGATCTGCTTCTTCTTCTAAATCTTGTGCGGATAGCGATTCCAAGGATAATATTTTTGTTCTTGACATAGAATTACATATGTGCCATTTTGTCCGCTTTTTCATTAAAAGCAGTCACATTAAAGGCAATTTTTATATTAAAAAATATATTTCAAATGCTATGCCACTGTAACAAAAGTGTGCGAAAATCGTTGTAAATGGTATTAACCCAAAATACATCCGTCATGAAAATCACACAAATTATTCTCTTTACCCTTTTGTTAGTTAGCTGTATTCCAGCGCAAGCCCAATGGGGCAAAAAAATTAAAGGCGATGGCAACCTCACCTCAGAAAAACGCAACGTAGCAGATTACAATGAAATTTACGTAAACGGCAATATTGATGTCGTTCTAGTAGACGGCAAAGAAGGAAATATCACCCTAGAGGGAGAAAAGAATATCCTCGATAATATTAAAGTTATTACCAAAAATGACAAACTAATTATAAAAAACAAAGACCGTGTTGAATTGCGCCCATCAAAGGAAAAAGACATAAAGATCACCGTACCTGTTGAGCAGATTTCAAAGCTGTCACTTAATGGTTCGGGAGAAATTGAAGGAACATTTCCGCTAAAATCAGACACTATCAAACTTCAGGTAAACGGTTCGGGAGATTTAGAGGTTGCCCTGGATGCAACCAATGTAAAAGCTTCCGTAACAGGTTCAGGAGATATTGAGGTGTCTGGAAAAGCCGATTATTTTGAAGCCGTAGTTACCGGTTCGGGCGATATTGACGGTGATGAACTCATCGCAAATATTTGCGAAGGAAAAGTTGTAGGTTCAGGAGATATAAAGTTCTACGCGAAGGAAGAATTAGATGCGAAAATTGTTGGTTCAGGGGATATTGAAGTCAACAAAACCGTAAAGCGCGTTGAAAAAAAGATTATTGGTTCGGGAGATGTAACCAAAAAATAGCCGTTTATTGATTCTTTGCGTTTTTACGTTCGAGGCGGATGAGCAAAATCGCACCAACAAGAAAAAAAGCAACGAAAAATAATATAGAACTGCGCATGCTTCCTGTGATTTGATCTAAGGTGGCGTACATGAGCATTCCCAATACAATTCCGACTTTTTCGGCCACATCGTAAAAGCTAAAATACGAGGTTGTGTCGATGGTTTTCGGAATAAGTTGAGAGTACGTTGATCGCGCCACGGATTGAATACCGCCCATACATAACCCAACAAATCCAGCCACGATATAAAATTCTATTGGCTCGTAAACAAAATAGGCACAAACACAAAGGCTAACCCAAATGATATTGAGCAAAATAAGGGTCTTGATATTCCCCCAGCGGTTGGCAAGTTTTGAAGCCATTAATGCACCAAAAATAGCAATGATTTGAATCAGCAAAATACTGATAATCAACCCCATGGTCTTTTCTTCTCCAGACCATGAAATTTCTTGTTCGCCAAAGTATGCAGCCACCAACATCACGGTTTGCAGTGCCATACTAAACACAAAAAACGCCCCCAAATAGCGTTTTAGAAATTTTAGGTCACGTAAACTTTTCCAAACGGATTGTAATTCGCGATACCCATTAAAGAAGATGTCTTTGGTATACACCTTATCTTTATTTCCGCGCGGTAAATGGTAAAAGGCAATATGGCTAAAACCAAACCACCAAATACCCACCGTAATAAATGAGTAACGCATCGCTTTTAAGGAGGCTTGACCATCCTCCCCAGAAATTCCAAAAGCTTCAGGTTTAAGTACCATAAACAAGTTCACCAATAGCAACAAAACACTACCCACATAGCCAAGGGCAAAACCACGGGCACTCACTTGATTTTGTTGCTCTGGAAAAGCAATATCGGGAAGGTAAGAGTTATAAAAAACCAAACTTGACCAAGCACCGACTAACGCCAAAAAGTAAAACAACAGTCCCCAATAGATATTTTGAATTTCAAACCAATAGAGTCCCACACAAGCCGCAGCACCCAAATAGCAGTAGAACTGCATAAAACGTTTTTTGTTACCCATATAATCGGCGATCCCTGAAAGAATGGGTGACCAACAGGCAATTACCAAAAAAGCTAAAGCAGTAACATAACTTATAAGTGCTGTGTTTTTGAACGACTTCCCAAAAACTTCCAAATGGGTTTCCTCGCCACATATATAGCCGTAATACAGCGGAAAAATAGTTGAAATGACAACGAGGAAGTATACCGAATTTGCCCAATCGTAAGAAACCCAAGCACGTAGCAGTTTTTTGTCTCCTTTTTGATATAATGGCATGCTGATTGTTTATTCAAATAAACGAAAATGTTTTAAAACGAGAAAGTTAAGAATGTTACCTTTGTCTTAAATGGAAAAGAAAAAAAAACATCATCAAGGGTTTTCCGTACCCTTATGGTTGCGCCTTATGTTTAAAAACATGGAGTTCATTTCTCCCTATCTAGCGATGCGAG
>CAZSSZ010000072.1:0-7268 GCA_964609755.1 uncultured Flavobacteriaceae bacterium
TGTTGATGCTGCGCACATCGGTGCGATAGCCTTCAATTTCTTGTGCATACCACAGCGCAAAAGTATCGTTGTCGCCAATGGTAAAAATCATGGCGTCTTTGTTTTCCTCAATGGAATCTAGATACGCCTTTGCTGTAGATTGCGCCGTATAGCGGTTTGCACGACTGTGGTCGTCCCAGTTTTGCGAGCCCATAAGCACCGGAACGGCAAGGAAACAAAGCGCTAGAGATATGCCAACGGCTAGTTTTGGTCTTACCCAATGCATGATATTTTCGGCAAGGGCAACAACCCCAATGCCAATACACATGGCAAATACATAAAACGAGCCCACCAAAGCATAATCACGCTCTCGGGGTTCAAAAACACGTTCGTTCAAATACACTTTTAGGGCTAGCCCCGTAAACAGGAAAAACACCAATAACACCCAAAAGCGTTTTTTGTCTTGTTGGTATAAAAACAACGCACCCAATAGCCCCAAAAACAAGGGTAACATATAATAGGTGTTGCGCCCTTTGTTGTTTTTGGCATCGTCGTAAAGGTCTTTTTGTGGTCCAAGGCGGAGGCTGTCTAACCACGAAATCCCACTAATCCAGTTGCCGTTAAAAGGGTCAAGATTGCCTTGCTCGTCGTTCTGCTTCCCGGCAAAATTCCACATAAAGTAGCGGAAATACATATAGTTGATTTGGAAGGTAAAGAGGTAGTTGAGGTTGTCCAGCAAACTCGGTTTTTCGATATCCAAATAGGAACCAAAGCGTTGCAAAAACTGATGGTAACCGTTGGCATCTACTTCACCATTGTTAACACGTGAGATAAAGTCATTTACTGCATCAATAAGTTGGGTTTGGTTGCGGTATTGCGGTTTGATGTCAAAATCGGGTGCACCAAAATAAGTGATATAATTCACGGCATTGCCCGAACTCCACATGCGCGGCAGCAGTCCGGTATGGTTGCTATTGGCATTAATCCGTGCATCTTTCCATGCATTTACCACCACATAACGTCCTTTTTTATAGTCTTTTTCGTATTTGGGCTTGTCGTCTTTGTAGGGGTTTTTTTCGTCTTGTCCGGCATACATGTCGGTATACATAGGCCCGTAGAACAAGTGCGTTTCGGGGTATTGCTCTAGGTTGTAATACGCCAAAAGCGCACGGGCATCGGTGGGCGCATTTTCATTGATTACCGTATTTGCATTGGCACGAATGGGCAGCATAATCCAAGATGAAAACCCAACCAAAATAAACACCACACACCACAAGCCTGTATTTGCCTGCACCCATTTTTTTTGTTGGGTAACACGCAATCCCCAATAGAATAACGCAATTATGGAAAGTCCGGCAATGATGGTTCCGGAATTGAAGGGTAGCCCAAAGCTATTGACAAAAAAGACTTCGGCATTTCCAAAATAGGCGAGCGTAAGGGGGAGTAAGAGTTTAAAAATAAATAACAACACCGCTACGGAAACCCCATTTGCCACTACAAAGGATTTCCAAGAAAACGTGTAGTGTTTAAAATAATATAGCATCCCGATAGCGGGTACGGTGAGTAGCCCCATAAAATGTACGCCAAACGATAAGCCAATCAAAAACGCGATAAGTACCAACCAACGGTCGCCGCGTGGCGTAAGCATTTCTTCTTCCCAGCGCAATCCGAGCCAAAACATTGCCGAGGTAATTAGCATTGCCATGGCATAAACTTCTGCCTCAACGGCATTAAACCAAAAACTATCCGAAAAGGCATAACTCAGCGCACCCACCACAGCTGCGCCAAGCACCAAAACCGCTTGCGTTCCTGTGGGGTTGGTTTTTTTAATCACAAATCGTGTGATGATACGCGTAAGCGACCAAAACAGGAATAGTATGGTAAAGGCACTTGCCAGCACCGACATCATGTTTACCCAAAAAGCGATGTTCTCAGGACCACTAGCAAAGGAGGAAAAAAATGCACCCATCATCTGGAAAAGGGGTGCACCAGGGGGGTGTCCCACTTGTAATTTGGCAGAAGTAGCAATGTATTCGCTACAGTCCCAATAACTGGCGGTGGGCTCAACCGTAAGGTAATAGGTTATGAGTGCAACAACGAAAACAAACCAACCCGTAAGGGTGTTTCCTTTTGTAAAATTCATAGGCATAGTAAAGGCACTAAAGTACAATATCTTGGAAAACTGCGCATAAGATTACACAAACTATTGGTGCAACAAAAAGTTTGTTTATTTTTGCATCCGCATTGGCCTATGGTGTAACTGGCAACACGTCTGATTTTGGTTCAGAAGAGTCTAGGTTCGATCCCTAGTAGGCCAACAAAAACCTCGCTCGTTTGGGCGGGGTTTTTTTGTTTTGAATTAAAAAGTATTTTAGAAGCTCCATACAGGTTTTTATATTTTCTAAATACGGGAAACACGCCTGCCTGCCGTCAGGCAGGTCTGATTTTGGTTCTTCAGCGTCTAGGTTCGATCCCTAGTAGGCCAACAAAAAACCTCGCTCGTTTGGGAGGGTTTTTAGTTTCCATTAAGAAGAAACCGCAACGGAATTCCCAAGCGGTCATGCCAATCGTTTTCGGTGTGTGCTGCCCCCGCAAATTTTTTACTAACCCACGTCAGCCCTTGAATACTATCTCTTTTCAATAGGGCGTTTATGTCCTTTTGAGGTGTCTCGTAAAGCGAATCCAAAGTTTCGGTACCGTAGTCCATATACAACTTTTTATTTTCCAAATTTTGGCGGTTGTCATTGATATAACCAGCAATGGCTTTGGGAAAGGGATTGTTTTCCATAGCAAATGTTACTGGCCAATGCGTTGACAAACAGGCAGCCCCGCCAAAAGTTTCGGGGTATTCCAACAAGGCATACAGCGAAATCAATCCGCCCATGCTACTACCAGCAACAAATGTGTGGCTTGCTTTTGGATTAGTACTAAACGTTTTGTCGATATAGGGTTTTACTTCTTCTACTAGAAATTTTAGGTAGGCATCTGCACGAGGCATGTGATTAAATAATTTTTCTTCACCTCTTTTGGCGTGCGCAACGAGACTGTCTACCAGTGGTGTACCGTATTGCTCTAGCGCTTTTTGAGGCGTAAAATCAGCGTGGCGCGTGATGGGATTGTTCCAAATGCCAACCACAATGGGCAAGTGCTGTATCTCTTTTCCAAGCTTGGTAAGGACTTCATCAACACCCCATTCTTGTTTGTTCCACGTTTTGGAAGCGTCAAAAAGCATTTGTCCGTCGTGCATGTACAACACGGGGTGATTAACCTTTTTGCTATATCCATCGGGTAACCATACCGCTAGGGTACGTGCATCAATATGCACTGAGGGGAAATCAGGAATCTCAATAATTTTTCCGCTAGATACGCTCAAAGAAGCCTTTTTTGTGCAACTGATAGTAATCCCTAAAAAGAGTAGAATAAGGATGGATTTGGTAGTGTGCATTTAACTTAAGTTAAAATTTTATTGGTGGTCGGAGATGGTGGTTACCAAAAATCCGTTGTCTTTGTAAAATCCACGGGCACGATACTTGTTGTTGATTCTAAACTGATATTCCTTTTGTTGTTTTTTAAATAAATCATCTGCGCATGCCCTGCCTCAAAGTAGGCTTTGGCTTTCAAATAAGGTTTAAGCATGTTGCGTTTACGTAAATAACGGACTACCTCGTCTGTTTCATAAACTTTCATCAGTAAGGTAGGTGAAGTCGGTTAGGGGCTTATCTTTTATTTCTTGTGGCATAGCGGAAGATTCTTTGGTTTCTTGAAACTGAAGTGCCATAAAATTGAGCATACTTCGTAACTCTTCCCAATTCTTAAATTCCTTTTGGGGGAGGGACTCCCCCTCTTTTATGGTAATTGTGGTCATTTTATGCGATTTAGAGGTAAATATACAAAATCGGAATTTTATTTCTATATTTGCCCACGTTTAACGGGATAGAGGTAGGGGACAACGTCCTCTTTTTTATTTTATGGAGTTTTCGAAACAGGTACACGATTTGCTTACTGAGGCACTCACCGAACAGCCCGAGCTGTTTTTGGTGGATATGCATATTGATGCTGCTTCCCACATTCGCGTAGTCCTCGATGGTGACCACGGTGTTACGCTAGAACAGTGTATGCGTGTCAGTCGTCACATAGAACATAACCTAGACCGCGAAGAGCACGATTTTTCGCTAGAGGTAAGTTCTGCTGGAGCCGCTTCGCCGCTTACGCAACCACGTCAATACAAAAAGCACGTGGGGCGTATTTTGAATATCATCACCCAAGACGATGAGAAACTCAAAGGCACGCTAACCGCCTCAGACGAGGAGTGCATTAACCTGCAGTGGAAAACCCGCGAACCCAAACCCGTTGGCAAAGGAAAACATACGGTAACCAAAGAAGTAAATCTTTCGTTTGCCGATATAAAAAAAGCAGTAGTACAAATACAATTTAACAAATAAACATGGAAAATCTCGCCCTTATTGAGTCGTTTTCGGAATTTAAAGACGAAAAATTCATCGACCGAGTAACGCTTATGTCCATTTTGGAAGAAGTGTTTAGAAGTACGCTTAAAAAGAAGTATGGCACAGATGACAACTTCGATATCATCATCAACCCTGACAAAGGGGATTTGGAAATTTGGCGTAACCGCGTGGTAGTGGAAGACGGTGAAGTGGAAGACCCAAACGAAGAAATTGAGCTTTCTGAGGCGCGCAAAATTGAGCCTGACTTTGAGGTGGGCGAAGACGTGTCTGAAGAAGTTAAATTGGCAGATTTGGGACGTCGTATGGTATTGTCATTACGTCAAAATTTGGTGGCGCGCATTCACGAACACGACAACACCATTATCTATAAACAATTTATTGACATGGTTGGGGAAATCTACACCGCCGAGGTGCATCATGTGCGCAACCGAGTGGTAATTCTTCTTGACGATGAGGGCAATGAAATCATCCTGCCTAAAGACAAGCAAATTCCATCTGACTTTTATCGCAAAGGCGACAACGTGCGTGGTATTATCGAAAGCGTGGAACTCAAAGGTACCAAGCCTAGTATTGTGATGTCTCGGACTTCGCCCAAGTTTTTGGAGAAATTATTTGAGCAAGAAATCCCTGAAGTATTTGACGGATTGATTACGATCAAAAAGGCGGTTCGTGTCCCTGGCGAAAAAGCAAAAGTAGCTGTGGACTCCTATGACGATCGCATCGATCCAGTTGGAGCGTGCGTGGGTATGAAAGGTTCTCGAATTCACGGTATTGTTCGCGAATTGGGTAACGAAAACATTGACGTAATCAATTACACCAATAACACCCAATTGTTGATTACTAGGGCCTTGAGTCCTGCGAAGGTAACTTCAGTAAAAATTAACGAAGAAACCAAGCGTGTAGAGGTTATGATGGACCCCAACGAGGTATCTAAAGCGATTGGTCGTGGCGGATTCAACATTCGTTTGGCTGGGCAATTGACGGGATATGAAATCGATGTATATCGTGAGGGTATGGAAGAAGACGTAGAGCTTACCGAATTCTCTGACGAAATTGAAGCATGGATTATTGAAGAATTTAAAAAGGTAGGATTAGACACCGCTAAGAGTGTCTTGGAACAAGAAGTAGGGGACCTAGTAAAGCGCACCGATTTGGAAGAAGAAACCGTTCAAGACGTGCGTCGCATACTAAGTGCAGAGTTCTCTAACGAATAACCAAGGCAATTTTTATATTTTTGAGCGTACAAACATTTTATGGCTGACACGAAAACAATACGAATAAACAAAGTACTCCGCGAGTTAAATATTTCGCTGGACCGTGCCGTAGAATCCCTTGCTGAAAAGGGGTTTCAGGTAGAGGCGCGTCCAACAACTAAAATCTCTCAACAGGAGTATGAACTTCTTTTGGACGCCTTCCAAACCGATCGCTCCAAAAAAGAAGCCTCACATGAGGTATTCGAAGAAAAGCGTAAAGAAAAAGAAGCCATTCGTGAGCAAGCGCAAAAAGAAGTTGAGCCAAAACCCGAAATGCCAAAAGCAGAACCGGTTGTGCGTGCACAAGCGAAGTTGAGCGGTCTCAAGACCGTGGGTAAAATAGACCTTGACCCTAAACCGGCACCGAAAAAAGAAGTTCCTGCGCCAGAGCCTGCACCCAAAAAGGAGGTTACCACTTCGGCAAGCCCAGTAGACAATACTGAAGAAGCTGCCTTAACCGTAGAAGAAATTCCTGCTGTTAAGGAAGCACTTGAGGTAAAGAAAGTAGATACCCCAGAGGTAAAGGAAGCCGATGCTCCTGAGGCTGTTTCTGGTAAAATTGAAACACAGTACAAAAAACTTAGTGGGTTAAAGGCAACAGGGCAAAAAATTGACCTCGAACAATTTAAAAAACCCGAACCCAAAAAGACTGCTGATAGTGAGGGCAACAAGCGCAGAAGAAAACGCATTACCAAAGATACCGGTGCGGGTAACCGCAAACCGGCACAGGGTAGAGGTGGACAAAAACAGCAACGCCCTGCTGTCCAAAAAGAAGAGCCTACCGAAGAAGAAATCCAAAAGCAAATTCGCGAAACCCTAGAAAAACTTCAAGGGAAAACGAACAAATCTAAAGGAGCAAAATACCGTCGTGAAAAGCGTGATTCGCATCGACAAAAATCGGAGGAAGAAGAAGCACTGCAAGAAGCGGAAAGCAAAATCCTTAAAGTAACAGAGTTTGTTACGGTGGGTGAGGTGGCTACCATGATGGATGTAAGTTCTACGCAAATTATTTCTGCCTGTATGTCATTGGGCATCATGGTTACCATGAACCAACGTTTGGATGCCGAAACCCTTTCTGTAGTTGCCGAAGAATTTGGTTACGAGGTAGAATTTGTTACTTCAGACATTGAAGAAGCAATAGAAGAAATTGTAGACAAGCCCGAAGACCTTGAATCACGAGCACCCATTGTTACCGTTATGGGACACGTTGACCACGGGAAAACTTCGTTGTTGGATTATGTGCGAAATGCCAACGTAATTCAAGGCGAATCAGGAGGAATTACACAACATATAGGAGCCTATAGTGTATCGCTTAAAAGCGGTCAGAAAATTACGTTCTTGGATACACCAGGTCACGAAGCCTTTACCGCTATGCGTGCCCGCGGAACTCAAGTTACCGACTTGGTAATTATTGTCGTCGCTGCTGATGACAACATCATGCCGCAAACCAAAGAGGCGATAAGCCATGCCCAAGCCGCATCTGTACCTATAGTATTTGATTACAACAAAGTGGATGTACCTGCCGCAAACCCTGATAAAATCAAAGAGAGTTTGGCAGGGATGAATTTGT
>CAZSSZ010000073.1:0-7151 GCA_964609755.1 uncultured Flavobacteriaceae bacterium
GCCTTTAAAGAAGGATTGAAAACAGCTAGGGGAGAATTTGTCGCCATTTTTGATGCCGATTTTACCCCAAAAAAAGATTGGTTGCTGCAGACCATTCCGTTTTTTAAAAACAAAAAAATTGGTGTCGTACAAACCCGATGGGGACATATCAACCGCAACTACTCTTTGTTAACCAAAGTACAAGCATTTGCCCTCGATATGCATTTTACCCTAGAACAAGTGGGGCGAAACTACGGTGGACATTTCATGAATTTTAACGGTACGGCTGGAGTGTGGCGTAAGACCTGCATTGAAGATGCCGGAAACTGGGAAGGTGATACCCTAACTGAAGATTTAGATTTAAGCTACCGCGCCCAACTCAAAGGGTGGAAATTCAAATATTTAGAGGATGTGGAAACCCCCGCTGAGCTTCCTGTTGTGATGAGTGCCGTTCGCTCACAACAATTTAGGTGGAATAAAGGAGGTGCAGAGAACTTCCAAAAAATGATAAAAAAGGTCTTTAAAACACCCAATCTTGGACTAAAAACACGCCTTCACGCAATCATGCATCTACTCAATAGCAGTATGTTTTTATCGGTGCTCACGGCCGCCATCCTAAGTATTCCCATGCTGTATATCAAAAATGAATGGGGACAATTCAAGTGGTTTTTTAACATTACCAGTCTGTTTATTGTTAGCACAGTAATTTTCTTTATTTGCTATTGGTTTACCTACAAACGTATTCATGGAAGTGGTTTTGCCAACTTCATAGAATTCAGCAAGAGCTTTGTTACCTTTTACGCTGTTGCTATGGGCTTTTCGGTGCATAATTCTAGGGCAGTTTTGGAAGGACATAGGGGAAAACGCAGCGAGTTTGTGCGCACCCCAAAATTTAACCTTACTAGGTTTAAAGACAATTTTAAAAACAACAAATACCTTCAACAAAACATCTCCAAAAACACGGTTTTCGAAGCTTTTATGATGCTTTATTTCCTGTTTGGAATGACCAGCGCTTTCTTTGTAGGGGTGGAAGGTGATTTTGGACTATTCCCTTTTCACTTTTTACTATTTGTTGGCTTTGGGTTTGTAGCCTACAGTTCAATAAAGTCAAAAATTTAAACTATAACATTTTTAATTGCTGCACCTCACTTTGCGAAAGGTGGCGCCAGTGTCCACGAGGCAAATCTTTTTTTGTCAATCCGGCAAAAAGCACCCTGTCTAGGGCAATTACCTCATAGCCCAAATGCTCAAAAATACGACGTACAATGCGGTTACGTCCAGAATGTATGGAAATCCCCACTTCGCGTTTTGATGCGCCTTGGACATGGCTAATGTCATCGGCTTTTATGGTGCCGTCTTCAAGAGTAATGCCGCTTTTAATACGCTGCAAATGTTGTCCGCTAACAGTTTTATCTAGTACTACGTGATACAGTTTTTTTATTCCTGAACTGGGATGGGTAAGCTTTTTTGCCAAATCGCCATCATTGGTAAAAAGGAGTAATCCCGTGGTGGGGCGATCTAAACGTCCTACGGGCACAATACGCGATTTGGTAGCATTGGCAACCAATTCCATAACCGTACGGCGAGCTTTTTCATCTCTAGTGGTGGTAATAAAGCCCTTGGGCTTATTTAAAAGCACATAGGCAGGTTTTTCAGCTTGCAGGGGTTGTCCGTCAAAATGCACCACATCGTTGGGTTTTACTTTATACCCCATCTCGGTCATCACTTTGTTATTGACTTTCACAGCACCCAACTGAATGTGCATATCCGCTTCGCGGCGTGAGCAAATTCCGGCATGTGCAATGAATTTATTTAGCCTTATACCGTCATTGGATTTTGGAGCCTGTTCCTTTTTCATAATTTTCTTTCAGAAGCGCAAAGGTAAGAAGCCTAAACGGTTAGTCGAAGAAGTGGCAAACTAATTATCCCCAAAAAAATAAGTAACCGCACCGATTGTAACAATAATCCGATTTGGCTTGTAGCAGAAATTCGCCAAAGAACTATGGGAAATAAGACAAGAAAACCAAAGGCAAAAATAAAATAATAGCCCATAGCATTAAGGGTAAAAAACACGCTGAGCAATACTATTACCAAAAGCGCACAAAGCACCAAAATGGTAATCAGTTGCTTGGTTTTTCGTTCACCCCAAACCACAGGAAAAGTGCGGTAGTTTTGCGCCATATCCCCTTTTATATTATACAAGTCCTTAACAAATTCACGAATGCTAATGAGTGTATACAAATAGGCTGCGTGGGAAAATATCTCTAGTGAAAAATTATTGTAATAGACCGTTATGGCAAAAAAGGGTAAAATGGTGAGTAGGGTGCTGGTGAGGGTGCCAAACCACAAATCGCGATTGAGGAGTGAAGAATACAAAAACATGGCCGCCATATAGGCTGTAAAAAACACTACCGCACGAAACGACACATAGCTTGCTACTAAAAGAGAGAGAATGGAGCAGGCAAAGTACATTCCCAGTTTGGTTTTGGATGAAATATGGCGTTCCAATAGTGTTTTTTCGGGGCGATTGATAAGGTCTTTTTCTTCGTCAAAAAAGGCATTGAAAATATACCCCCCCGAAACACTAAAACCTGTAGCCAATACAATAAGCCAAAGGTTAATATCGAGAAGTGTTGTTACAATGTCAAGTGTAGAGAAAATAAATACCGCAGTAAGCAATTGTGCCAGCATCAGTACAGCCACATTTACGCCGCGCACCAATGAAAACAAACCAATTGCCTGTAAAAACAATCGTTTTGTGGGCAATGCGGCTTTCATGTTAAAACGTATAAACGACCTCAAGTTTATGGTCGGCAAGTATGGCTTTTGCTTTAGGCAGGTCTTGCGTAAATCCAAGAATATAACCTCCTCCACCAGAGCCGCACAGCTTTAAATAATACGCATTGGTTTCCAATCCTTTTTTCCAAAGGGTGTGAAAACGCTGCGGTATCATAGGGGTAAAATGATGCAACACCACAGAAGAAAGTTTTTTCACATCTGTGAAAAGTGCCGATATGTTACCACCTAAAAAATGCTCGATGCAACGATCCGAAATGGCAATAAACTCATCTTTCATCATTTTGCGAAAGGCGGGTACTTCAAAATTATCTAAAAATATAGACACTAAGGGTGCCGTTTCGCCGGTTATTCCACTGTCGAGTAAAAAAACGGCTGCCTTCCCATGCTGAGATTGCGAAGGGATTCCCGTAGGCTCTATATCCGATTTGGAATGAATCAATATAGGCAGACTCAAAAAACTATTTAGCGGGTCTAGACCCGAAGACTTCCCATGAAAAAAGGATTCCATTTCTGAAAAAATCGACTTCAAGGTGGTGAGTTTGGATCGCGTAAGATTTTCCAAAACCGTAATTTTTTCTAGCGCATAGCGGTCATAAATGGCAGCTACCAATGCGCCACTACTTCCCACGCCATAGCCTTGTGGAATGCTACTATCAAAATACATTCCTTTGGCTATATCGGCGACAAGCTTTTCCAAATCAAATTGCACCAAATCGGCATCTACAGTTGAAAGATGAGCTGCAAAATCGGCTAGTTTCTTGTTTGAAGCAACTGCTTCTTTGGTAGCGGTATTGTCCATCCGCAACGCACCCTTGTAGTAGTTGTAAGGAATAGAAAGACCTTTGGAGTTTTTGATGATACCATATTCTCCAAAGAGTAAAATTTTTGCGTAAAAAAGTGGACCTTTCACAATAACAAACTTAGTACTTTTTTATTCCTGTGCCAACAGTATCGTGTACACATTGGCGGTTTTCACAAAACTGAAGCAATTCAGCTTCAATAAATTGTTTTATTTGGTCAGCAACATCATTGGGATAAAGCACATGCACATTTGCGCCAGCATCGAGAGTAAAACAGACTGGAACTCCAGTTTTTTTTCGGTATGCCCAAATACATTCAATGACCTTTAAAGTGTGGGGGTGCATAAGGATAAAGTATGGGTCAGAAGTCATCATCATGGCATGAAGATGTAAAGCTTCTTTTTCTACAATGGATATAAACGCCTCCACATTACCTTGCTGTAAAATGGGTAATAATTGACCTAAATGGGTATCGGCTTGTGCAAAACGTTGCTCTGCATAGGGATGATTTTCCATGAGCTTATGCCCAAGGGTACTACTTACTTGTTTTTGCCCCTTGTCAATAAGTAAAATGGTATCGTTAAAAGTGGCAAATACAGGATGTATCTCTGGAACTTCAACAGCCAACAAATTTGAAGATGTTGCTATATCGGGATGTTTACCCCACGCCATAACAGGTCCCGTTATGCTACGGCAGGCACTTCCTGAGCCTAATCGTGCCAAAAACGAGATTTTCGCCTGTTTTTCATTTTCAGTCATAGAAGTTAGTTGCGCTTCAAAATCGACCAAACAGGCTGCCAAAGCGGCCATAGAAGATGCCGAAGAGGCAATGCCGCTACTGTGTGGAAAAGTGTTTTTGGAGTGTATGATGAGCTGATAATGCGTCAAATAAGGCTGATTAGGCAACATACGCTTAAAAAATGTTTCCAGTTTTGGGCGGAAACCAAGAGATTCTTTACCTTCAAAAAAAATGGAAAACTGTATGTGTTCAGTAGGGCTTTCTAAAAGATTAAACGCTACTTCAGTTTGCGTAACCGCTTGGGAAAGCGTAAAGCTAAGCGATCCATTTTTAGGGATTTGCGGTTCTGTTTTACCCCAATACTTTACTAGGGCAATGTTACTGGGTGCCTGCCAACGGGAGCTAAATTCCTCAATGCCAGGCGTGGTGTTTGTAGCGGTAAAGGGCTTTTCCATAGGCTGCAAAGATACATAGGAATATAGGTTGGTTTGTTTTATTTATTGCAATCTATACTAGAATTGTTACTTTTGTAACACTTAACCAAATTACAAATTTTATGTTTTCTAAATCTATTCTTTGGCCTACTGTAGTAGCATTTTTGTTTTTCTTTTTCGTGCCCTATCTTTTTTATACGGCTTCTGAGGCGTGTTTTCAAGAATATGTGCGCATAAATATCAGCCGTCCAAACACTGAATATAAACTCGGTCATCTTGCTTTGGGAGTGTTTCTTATGTCTTACGCCTTTGTAAGGCTATTTCAAAAATGGAGTGAGGGCATTTACAGCAACCACAATGGCTTTGTTTTTGGGCTTTGGATTGCCCTTTTTGCCAGCGTTGCTATGGGGTTGATCTATTATGCCACACAAGCGGCTTTTGAAGCGCCTTACTATATTTTGGATGGTATTTTTTGGATTGGAATGTACGCCGTAGGCGGAGTTTTAACAGCCATGGTTTCTAGGAAAATAAGCTGATTGTTGTTTAGAAGAGGTAGTAGTAAACAGGCAATAGTGATTAGTTAATGGTTATTAGTTAATGGATTTCAGCCTACCAAGTACATAATTGACGTGATTTATCCCGAGCCTAGTCGAGGGATTTTTTCAAGACAACATGAACACAAGAACCTTGTCAGTTCGAGCTTGCCTACTGCAAGCAGGCCTGCCTTGCCGCAGGTAGGTGTTCCGACGAACTGTCGGGATGTATCAAAAACACATTCATTTCTTTTGAGTGTCCAAAAAAATCATTAACTAAAACCCCCGCCAAATGCGGGGGTTTTAATTCACAAACTTAAATTATTGCTACTGGGATTTAGGAACAATGCGAATGGCAAAACCTCCTGCTGGCACGGTCACAATTTTCAATTTGGAGGTATGGGTAATCTTTTTGGTTTCTATCACATACGCCTGTGGGTTTGTCTTATAATCGGCGTTGGGGTGGTCGCGGTAGATGGTGGCAGTATAGCTGCCAGGAGCCAAAAACGAGCAGTCCACCACGGCTTTGCGTTTGTCATAACCGTTGCTGTTGCCCACATACCAATTTGCAGTTCCCTTTTCTTTTCGGGCAATAGTAACATAGGCGCTGGGCTCGGCTTCCAAATACACCGATTTTTCCCAGTCAATCCCTACATCTTTGATAAACTGAAACGCATCGCTAAACTTTTGGTAATGCTCGGGCAAATCGGCAGCCATTTGCAACGGAGAATACATCACCACATACAGCCCCAACTGGTTTGCCAAAGTAGTATTAACATGCGAAGTATTGTTCGGATTTAGTTTACTAATATCCATTTCAAAAACTCCGGGCGTGTAGTCCATCGGTCCGCCAATAAGGCGTGTAAAAGGCAAAATTGTCGTGTGATTTGGTTTTGATCCGCCAAAGGCTTGAAATTCGGTACCCCGCGCCGATTCATTGGCAACAAGGTTTGGATAGGTGCGTGCCACACCTGTTGGGCGCACTGCCTCATGTGCGTTTACCATAATTTTATAGTCGGCAGCTTTTTCCACGGCATACTGATAATGATTTACAATAAACTGACTGTAATGGTGTTCGCCTCTTGGGATGATATCGCCAACATAGCCGCTTTTTACGGCGTTATAGCCATTGGCTTTCATAAACTGATACGCCTTGTCCATATGGCGTTCGTAGTTTCGCACCGAAGATGAGGTCTCGTGGTGCATAATCAGCTCCACCCCTTTTGAGTTGGCATAGTCGTTTAGCATACGCACATCAAAATCGGGATAAGGCGTAACAAAATCAAACACATAATCTTTGGAATGTCCAAACCAATCTTCCCAACCCTCATTCCAGCCTTCCACCAAAATAGCATCAAATCCGTGTTCGGCAGCAAAATCGATATAGTGTTTTACTTTGGTGTTGTTGGCACCGTGGGTAGCGTTGGGTGTTGCCGAAGCAAAATCCGTGGTGCCCAGTTTTACGGCATTTACCGCATTGGTATAACTCCACGAACTTTTTCCGGTAATCATTTCCCACCAAACTCCCATATATTTCATGGGCTTTATCCAAGAAGTATCTTCAATGGCGCAGGGCTCGTTTAGGTTATACGTCATCCGCGAAGCAAGAATATCTCGCGCATCGTCACTAACCATTATGGTACGCCAAGGGGTATGATGTGGCGTAACCATATACGCCATATTTCCGATGGCATCGGGTGTTAACCACGATTCAAAAGTTAGCGTTTTAGGGTCTAAATTTAGGTGCATTGCAGGATAATCAATAAGTGCTGCCTCATGTATGTTGATATACAATCCGCTATCCGTTTTTAGCATCAAAGCCGTTTGCACCCCTGTTTTGGAAAATTGTTCCTGAGAGGCATTTCCA
>CAZSSZ010000074.1:0-6912 GCA_964609755.1 uncultured Flavobacteriaceae bacterium
AACTCAGTAACCCCTTCGGTAAACTCAGTAACCCCTTCGGTAAACTCAGTAACCCGTCGGTAAAATTAGTGACTTACTGCACCACCAACGCTTTTGCTGCTGCTAGGGCATTGGCAATACCATCGGGGTTCTTGCCACCGGCAGTAGCAAAAAACGGCTGTCCGCCTCCACCACCCTGTATGTGTGACCCAATCTGCCTGATAATGCCGTTGGCTTGTACATTGCCTTTTTCGGCAAGGGGTTTAGACACATAGCACGACAACATCGGTTTGTTGTTTTTTCGGCTTGCCAATACGGCTACCAAATCGTTGCGGTTTTGTCCCAATTGGAATAAGGCGTCTTTCATGCCGGCTGCATCCAAATCTACCTCTTTAAACAAATACGAAATACCATTTTCTGTGGAAATACTGTTTTCCAAGTCCGAAATCAATTGCTGCACCAACTGCTTGTTTAGCTGCTCAAGGTCTTTTCGCAATTTGACGTTTTCGTCTTGTAATGCCTGCACAGATTGAATTAAATCTTTAGGGTTTTTAAGTTGGGCTTTCAGTTCGTCCACAATAGCTGCTTGATTGTATACCAATTTTTTAGCCTCATCAGCAGTTACTGCTTCAATACGTCGAATACCTGAAGCCACCGCTGTTTCACCAGTAATGGTAAAATGCCACAGTTCAGAGGTGTTTGCCACGTGCGTTCCGCCACACAATTCCATCGATTCGCCAAAGCGGATGGTGCGTACCGTATCGCCGTATTTTTCGCCAAAAAGCGCCATAGCCCCACTTTCCATAGCTTGCTGATAGGGCATATTCCGGTGTTCTTCCAACGCAATTTGTTCTTGAATTCGTGCATTGACAAAAGTCTCCACAGCCGTGAGTTCATCTGGGGTAACTTTGGCAAAATGTGAAAAATCAAAACGCAAATACCCCGAACGCACCATAGACCCTTTTTGCGTAACGTGTTCGCCCAAAATAGCACGAAGTCCTTGGTGCAACAAATGCGTAGCTGTGTGATTGCAAGCTGTCGCTGCCCGCTTTTGAGGGTCAACTACTGCTGTAAATGTAGCATCTAGGTCTGCAGGGAGTTCGTTTGCAACATGGATAATCAGATTGTTTTCACGCTTGGTATCCGTGATGTAGGTTACATTTCCATTAGGTGCCTCCAAATAACCCTTATCGCCTACTTGCCCTCCACCCTCTGGGTAAAAAGGTGTTAGGTTAAATACGAGTTGAAAAGATGTACCATTTTTTGTAGTTACCTTGCGGTAGCGCACAATGCGTACCGGCGTTTTGAGCGTATCATAGCCCACAAATTCTTCTTCAGTATCACTTCTGAGTTCAACCCAATCATCGGTTTCTACTTGGGCTGCAGCTCTGGAACGGGCTTTTTGACGCTCCATTTCGGTAGTAAAATCTGCCTCGTTGAGGGTCATCCCCTGTTCCGAAAGAATCAGCGCAGTAAGGTCAACGGGGAAACCAAAGGTGTCGTAAAGTTCAAAGGCTTTTGCGCCCGAAAGCTCTGTACCCCTGTTTGAAGCGATCAATTGTTGTAGCATCACCAAGCCCTGTGCCAAGGTTTTAAGAAAGGATTGCTCCTCCTCTTTAATAACATTCTGAATCAGATTTTGCTGCTCTTTGAGTTCGGGAAAGGCTTCGCCCATTTGATCGGTTAGTGTGTCAACAAGCGCAAAAATGAAAGGTTCTTTTTGGTCTAAAAACGTATATCCATAACGGATGGCACGGCGCAAAATTCGACGAATGACATAGCCCGCTCCGTTGTTGGAGGGAAGTTGCCCATCGGCAATGGAAAAAGAAACTGCCCTAAGGTGGTCGGCAATCACACGAATGGCAATATCCGTTTCTTCTGTTTTGCCGTAGGTGGTCGCCGTACGTATTTCTATTTCACGAATAAGGGGCGAAAACACATCGGTGTCGTAATTGGATTGCACTCCTTGCACTACCATGCACAGACGTTCAAAACCCATTCCGGTGTCCACGTGCTGCTCGGGTAATTTTTCCAATGAGCCATTGGCTTTTCTATTAAATTCAATAAACACCAAATTCCACACCTCCACCACTTGCGGATGGTCTTGGTTGACAAGTTCTGCTCCTGAAATTTTGGCTTTTTCCTCAGCACTTCGAATATCTACATGGATTTCAGAACAAGGTCCGCAGGGTCCTTGATCACCCATTTCCCAAAAGTTGTCTTTTTTAGAACCCATCAATATGCGCTCTGGGGCAATGTGTGCCTTCCAAAATTCGATAGCCTCGTTGTCCGTGGTTAATCCCTCGGCATCGTCTCCCTCAAAAACGGTTACATACAAGTCATTTTTATCAATTTTCATGACTTCCGTAAGGAATTCCCACGCATAGGCAATGGCTTCTTTTTTAAAATAATCTCCAAAACTCCAATTGCCCAACATTTCAAACATGGTATGGTGGTAGGTGTCTTTTCCTACTTCTTCGAGGTCGTTATGCTTTCCTGAAACACGCAAGCACTTTTGGGTATCTGCAACACGGGTATTTTTTGCTTTTTTGTTGCCCAAAAAATATTCTTTGAATTGATTCATCCCTGCATTGGTAAACATAAGCGTAGGGTCATTTTTCATGACCATGGGTGCAGAAGGAACAATTTTGTGGGTTTTTACAGCGAAAAAGTCTAGAAATTGCGTACGAATTTGTTGTGCTTTCATGAAACCTGTTAGTGGTTAGTTCGAATTACGTATCTTTGTTTATTACTTAATTTCGAAGGAGTAAAAATAGTACATTTTACGGAATGGCAAAGGTAAAGTATTACTACGATCAAGAGAGTCTTTCTTATCGAAAGATAGAGGTAAAAAACCGCAGAAAAGTTCGCAACGTGTTGGCATTTATTGCAGCCTCTGCGTTGTTTGGTGTAGGCTTTATGTTGTTTTTACTTTCTACCCCAGTTTTAAGCACCCCTACTGAAATTTCACAAGCACGCGAGTTAGACAATTACAAACTTAACTACGAACAGCTGCAACGTAAAATGGCTCAAGTGGAAGAAGTTTTGGGGCATCTGCAAGAGCGCGACAATCAAATCTACAGAGTTGTATTTGAAACCAACCCTATCAGCGAAGATGTACGTAAAGCAGGCTTTGGCGGAGCGAATCGGTACAAAAACTTAGAGGGTTTTGCCAATTCCGACTTAATTATCAGCACTACAAAACGATTAGATATTTTATCCAAACAAATGGTTGTGCAATCGAAGTCATTTGACGAAGTACAACGCCTCGCATTAGACAAAGAAAAACTTTTAGCATCCATCCCATCTATTCAACCTGTAACAAATGAAGATCTTACACGTATGGCATCTGGATTTGGATGGCGCACCGACCCGTTTACCAAAGCAAGACGCAGACACAAAGGCATGGATTTTACTGCGCCAAGCGGAACACCCATTTACGCCACAAGTGATGGAGTTGTAAAACGTGCTGACAATAGAGCCTCTGGCTATGGAAAACACATTCGTATTGAGCATGGTTTTGGTTACATGACGCTGTATGCGCATTTGAGTCAATATAAGGTAAAACGCGGACAACGCGTTAAACGTGGAGACATTATTGGCTATGTAGGGAATACAGGACGCTCTCAAGCCCCTCACCTCCACTACGAAATTTACAAAGATGGTGTGGCAGTAAACCCCATCAACTTCTATTCTGGTGACTTGAATCCAGAAGAGTTTGAAGCCATGCTAGAGGCTGCCAACCGCGAGAATCAATCGCTAGACTAATGCAACAGCGACTCCCCGAAAAATTATACTATAGCATTGGTGAAGTTGCCGAAGCTTTTGACGTAAATCCATCTTTGATTCGGTTTTGGGAAAAAGAATTTCAACTCATTAGTCCCAAAAAAACGCAACGAGGCACACGCAAGTTTTCAGCAAAAGACATTGAAAAGCTTGAACTCATCTACACCCTAGTTAAAGAACGTGGTTTCACATTAGAAGGTGCCAAAAAGCAATTAAACCAAGGGAACAAAGGAACTCTGGAGGTGTTAAAAAAGCTACAAAAAATTCGTCAAGAATTGCTTCGGATTAAGGCAGAATTGTAATTATTTTTTTCGAATAAAGACATCTATTGTAACGCCGTTAAAATCGTACTCGGCGCGAAGTTTATTTTCTAAAAATCGTTTGTAGGGCTCCTTAACATACTGGGGCAGATTGCAGAAAAAAGCAAACTGCGGGTGTGGCGAATGCAACTGGGTTGCAAACTTGATTTTCACATATTTTCCTTTGATAGCCGGAGGCGGAGTCCGCTCTATTATCGGCAGGATATAGTCGTTTAATTTACGTGTTGGAATGCGCTGCGAACGTCTTTTATACACATCTACTGCGGTTTCTATTGCCTTAAACACGCGTTGTTTGGTCAGGGAGGAAATAAAAACAATTGGCACATCTGTAAAAGGGGCGATTTCTTTACGAATATGGTCTTCAATCTGCTTGGTGGTATTTGTGTTTTTATCCATCAAATCCCACTTGTTTACCAAAATCACAACCCCTTTGTGGTTACGAGCTGCCAGCCAAAAAATATTTTTTACTTGGGAATCAAACGTCCGTGTAGCATCGTAAACCAACATGCATACATCCGAATACTCAAGAGAACGTAATGCACGCATAACGGAGTAGAACTCAATATTTTCCTTGACCTTTGATTTTCTGCGAATCCCGGCGGTATCGACCAAACAAAATTCAAATCCAAAACGGTTGTATACGGTATCAATACTATCTCGAGTAGTGCCTGCCTCATCTTTTACGATGTTACGAGGTTCGCCAATTAGGGCATTCACAAAAGAGGACTTCCCGGCATTGGGTCTTCCCACTACAGCAAAACGCGGAAGGTCTTCGGGCAAATCGGCGACTTGCTCGGGAAGGGATTCAACGAGTGCATCTAACAATTCTCCAGTACCCCCACCGTTTACAGCAGAAATATGGATAAGATTATCTATTCCTAGTGAATAAAACTCTACCGTTGCGGGTACACGAAGCGCATTATCCACTTTGTTGACCACCAAAAAAACAGGTTTAGCAGACTTTCGAAGTAGCTTAGCAACCTCAAGATCCATAACATTTGGACCAGCTTCTACATCTACTAAAAAAAGAATGGCATCGGCTTCTGCAATGGCAATTTCAACTTGTTGGTCAATTTCTTTTTCGTAAGCATCATCGCCTCCTATCACATAACCGCCAGTATCAATAAGCATAAACTCACGTCCATTCCAATCGGCTTTTCCATAGTGGCGGTCGCGGGTAACACCACTCGTGGCATCAACAATAGCCTCGCGACGTTGCACCAAACGGTTGAATAAGGTGGACTTTCCTACATTGGGTCTGCCGACAATAGCTACTAAGTTTCTCATGATAATTTGTTACAAAGGTACTCTACTTCAGGGTCAATAACCAAAACGTTTCAGCGCATTCGGGTTTGAACGCCAATCTTTATTCACTTTAACAAAGAGCTCAAGGTGAATTTTCTTGTCAAAAAAACGCTCCAACTCCTTTCGAGCCAAGGTACCCACTTTTTTTAGGGATTCCCCCTTGTGCCCAATCAAAATGCCTTTTTGGGAATTCCGCTCTACATGAATTACCGCTTGAATTTTGATTATATTTTCCAAGTTCTTGAACAACTCTGTATCTACCTCTACCGAATAAGGAATCTCTTTGTCATAGGTTAAAAGTATTTTTTCACGGATGACCTCATTTACCACAAAACGCTCAGACCTATCGGTGAGTTGGTCTTTAGGAAAATAGGGCGGGTGTTCGGGAAGTAGGGAAACAATATGTGTTACAAGTGCATCAATCTGAAATTTTTCCAGCGCTGAAATACTCCAAATATCTGCACTAGGGAGTTGATCTTTCCAGACATCAATGGTCTGCTCAAGGAGTTGTTGATTTCCAGTATCTATTTTATTAATGGCAAGAATGAGTGGTTTTTGGGTTTTTGCCAATCGTGAAATCACCTCTTGATTTTTAGCTTTTTTTTCTCCGATTTCAACCATATAAATAAGTACATCGGCATCATCAAAAACAGCGTCCAAAGCCTCCATCATACTCTCTTGAAGCTTGTATGCAGGAGCAATTATTCCTGGAGTGTCCGATAGAATAAGCTGATACTCGGGGGTATTGAGCATACCTAAAATACGGTGTCTTGTGGTTTGTGCTTTGGCTGTAGCAATAACCAACTTTTGTCCCAAAATGGCATTGGTAAGCGTAGACTTCCCCACATTTGGACTACCAATAATATTAACAAAACCCGATTTATGCATTTGGCAAAGATACGTATTGGTAGGCGTAAAAATTCATCGCTCCATCAAACCAGTTCCATTGAACTTAGGAATAATTGATATCTTGCGAACAACAAGAATTAGATGAGCACCTAAGAGGTCCAAAAAAATTGTCTATGCCATACAGGACAGTACACAACAGTTACAACGTTATTAGTACTTATTTTTGATTAAATTTTAATTTAAATATCGAATTTATACTACAATGAATAAGACGTATAAACATGTAGACTATCTGTGGGATGACAACAAAGCTAACGAATTAGCAGGAGACGAAGTTGCTTTATTTCTTTACCGCTCAAATATTTTAGGCGCAGACTTAAGAATCACCAATTATGGTGGTGGAAACACTTCGTGCAAAACCATAGAAAAAGACCCATTAACAAACGATGAGGTAGAAGTAATGTGGGTAAAAGGCTCTGGAGGTGACATAGGAACGCTTACAAGAGCCGGTATTGCAGGCTTATACACTGACCGATTAAGAGATCTTAAAAATGTTTACGGCGGTTTGGATGACGAAGACCGCATGGTTGGCTTGTTTAATCATTGTATTTTTGATTTGGATTCAAAAGCACCTTCCATAGACACCCCCCTTCACGGATTACTACCCTTTAAG
>CAZSSZ010000075.1:0-6873 GCA_964609755.1 uncultured Flavobacteriaceae bacterium
CCCTCTTACCAGGATGAAAACCTGGCGTCCTAGCCGATAGACGAACGGGCCGTTTAATTTTAAACGAGGTGCAAATTTATATGATACCAAACAAACTTGCAACATATATTTTCCTTTAATACGCTTTTGCAAAAAGCACTCGTAAATTAGCCGGTTTTCCAGAGTAAACACAAGTTCCATTTTCGGCTTTCCCCTCTAGTGGAATACATCGAATAGTAGCTTTGGTGGCTTCCTTAATAGCGGTTTCAGTGGCTTCAGTACCGTCCC
This sequence comes from uncultured Flavobacteriaceae bacterium, assembly GCA_964609755.1. Taxonomy (GTDB): domain Bacteria; phylum Bacteroidota; class Bacteroidia; order Flavobacteriales; family Flavobacteriaceae; genus UBA7446. The sequence continues at coordinate 268 of CAZSSZ010000075.1, forward strand.
AAAACGCTGAAATAAAGCCTCCTTTGGTCTCTAATACCTGTTTAAATTCTTCAAAAGTATCCACTTCAGTGGTGTGTTTGACTCTAAACTCCTTAGCGCGTTCAAACAGTGTCACTTGAATATCTTCAAGTGTTGCCTGAATTTCACTTATCAAATCAAATTGTGCCACACTTTTTTTGGTCAGCGTATCTCTACGAGCCAACTCTACTGTGCCATTTGCCACATCGCGTGGACCAATGCCAATACGCAAAGGCACACCTTTTAATTCGTATTCGTTAAACTTAAAACCGGGTTTATGTGTATCGCGGTTATCAAAATGCACCCTGATATCCGCTTTTTTCAATTGCTCAACAAGAGGAACAACTGCTTTTTCCACCGCTTCGTGTTCTTCATCACTTCTATAAATGGGTACTATCACCACCTGATGCGGTGCCAATTCGGGAGGCAATACCAATCCGTTATCATCGCTGTGCGTCATAATGAGTGCCCCCATAAGACGGGTTGAAACCCCCCAAGAGGTTGCCCAAACATGCTCCAATCCACCTTCTTTGGTAGCGAATTTGACATCAAAGGCTTTGGCAAAGTTCTGTCCTAAAAAATGTGATGTTCCAGCTTGTAAGGCTTTTCCATCTTGCATCAATGCTTCAATACAATAGGTTTCAACAGCCCCTGCAAAACGCTCAGATGCCGATTTTACTCCCTGCACAACAGGGATTGCCATATAGTTTTCCAAAAAATCGGCGTAAACGCCATTCATTTTTTTAGCCTCTTCTAGCGCTTCTTCTTCTGTTGCATGAGCCGTATGCCCTTCTTGCCATAAAAATTCGGCAGTGCGTAAAAACAAACGTGTGCGCATTTCCCATCGCACCACATTTGCCCATTGGTTTATAAGAATTGGTAAGTCTCGATAGGACTGTATCCAATTTTTGTAGGTATTCCAAATGATTGCCTCACTAGTTGGTCGGACAATAAGTTCTTCCTCCAATTTTGCTTTAGGGTCTACGCGGAGTTTACCCGCATTATCAGGGTCATTTTCTAAGCGATAATGCGTGACTACCGCACATTCTTTAGCAAAACCTTCAGCATTTTCTTCTTCAGCTTCAAATAAACTTTTAGGCACAAAAAGTGGAAAATAGGCATTGCTATGCCCTGTTTCTTTAAATTTTTTGTCCAAAATGGCTTGCATACGCTCCCAAATGGCAAATCCATAAGGCTTGATAACCATACAACCACGCACAGCAGAAGTTTCTGCCAAATCGGCTTTTACCACCAATTCATTATACCATTTTGAATAGTCCTCGGCACGAGATGTTAAATGCTTCCCCATAAGTTTGGCACAACTTTTGTTTTTATATTTGTGTAGTGCAAAACTACTCAAATTTAAGAGTTAATTAAACGTTTCCACCATGAGAACTATTTACACACCACAACAAACAAAAAGTTTACACACCACTTTGGTCGTATTTGCAGTCATACTTATGGTTGGTTGTAGTGGATATCAAAGCGTTTCCTATTATGGGGATGGAATTTACGGGGAAACACCCATGCCACAACCACGTCAAGAAGTTGCTTCGCAGCAACAGGCACCACAACAACAAAGCGGCACCTATTATAAAAACTATTTTGCAGACAAAGCGACACAGGGGGTTTCAAACGACTACATTTTTACAAATCCCGAACAGTATCAAAACCCAATACCTGAAGAAACAAGTGCAGGAAATTATCAAGCACATGGTTCTTGGGGAGATCAAGCTGAGCAGATAAATGTAAACATTATCAATACCCGTCCATTGGGTTGGAACTGGGGCTGGGGTTGGTACGATGCACCTTTTACTTTTGGACGTTCTGCCTTTTGGGGTTACAACTACCATCCATGGTACTTTACCTTTGACCACTTTCATAATCCGTATTACAATCCCTACCGCTGGGGCTATCACTCTCCGTATTGGAACCGTTGGAATCGCTGGGATCGTTGGGGATATTACCCCCCACCAGTTACTCCGTATTGGGACAGATATTACAACCGTAGGGTTTATAATAATGGCCCTATTTACAGTAGGTTAAATGGTTCAAGAACAATTTCACGTAACTATACCCCAAGCAGAAGTGCAAGAAGCGTCAACAATAATACTGCAGTTACGGGCAACAGAACAAGAGCACGAAGTACAACAGGGACAACCACAACCAATGATGTGCAGAGGAATGGTGCATCGACAACATCTCAAAGCAGACGAGGAGTAAGTACTCGGAACCAAACGACAAGTAGAACCACTGCACGTCGTTTTAATTCGGATACTAGCCGTACTAACACAAATCAGTCACAAAACAACTCATACAACTCTGATAGAAACTATTCCAACAATAGTTCCTCAACAAGCAACAATAACTCTTGGTATAGGAGTTCATCCTCATCGTCTAACAGTAGCTACAGAAGCTCAACTCCATCTCGCACAACGAGTAGTCCCTCAAGGAGTAGCAGTTCATCAAGAAGCAGTTCATCAAGAAGAAGATAATATTATGAAAAAGATAACTAGTAACATTTGGATGCTATTTTGCATCCTATCGGGGGGGCTTTTACCCGCACAAGAATTGAGCGAAATTCTACACTACACCACAGAAGAGCTTCACGGCTCGGCGCGCTACCAAGCCTTGGCTGGTGCTTTTGGAGCATTAGGCGGGGATTTGTCTGCCATAAGCAACAATCCCGCATCTTCAACAGTTTTCTCATTTAACGAAGCTGGTATAACAGTCGGCTTACAATCATACAACACAAACAACACCTATTTTAATTCATTAAAATCAAAAGAAAGCAATTCGTTTGATGTGGGACAGGCAGGTTTTGTTATGGTATTTGTTAACTCTAATAGTAAATGGGATAAAGTAGCTTTTGGTTTTAACACCCAACTCGTTAATGATTTCAACAAAAATCTGTACGTTCAGGGCACCAACAATCAAAACGGACTGGCAGACTATTTCCTAGACATGGCGGGTTCTACTCTTGACAGAAAGATTCCGTTCAGTGCCTATAATTTTGACAACAATACAGACACTGAATACGCATATTTGGGAGAAGCTTATGGTGCCGATGCACAACGAACCTACATGGCGTACGCCACAGGACTTATCAATTATTATGAACCAGAAAACGAGGTACCCTACTATGGTTATGTTGCTGGACAAAATCCAGTAAGTGACCAAATCCACGACTTACGAGCCAGCGGAGGGCAACGTAAATACTCCTTAAATTTTAGTGGTCGATATTTAGAGAAGCTATCATTGGGGGTAAATATCAATATCTATAGTGTTGATTACAGGCATCGAAAGTCTACCTCAGATAAATACATAAACGATGATTCGTTCTTAGACCAAGTTGATTTCATTCAGGAATTAAGCAGTTTTGGCACTGGCGTTTCGGTTCAATTTGGTGCACTTTACAAAGCTTCTGAAATATTACGATTGGGGTTCAATTATACCAGTCCAACGTATTACCAGTTTGAAGATGAGTATTCTGAAGCTTTGGATGTTAGGTATAATCAACCATTGGATGGCGCATCTGGACGCTCTGTATACCCAAACGTTGTTAATATTCTCCCTGCTTACAATCTAAAAACACCCTCAATTACACAAGCGAGTATGGCACTTGTTTTTGGTAAAAACGGTCTTTTAAGCCTTGATTATGGCATCAGAGACTACACCTCCACACGAGTAAACGATGACAGCGGCGATTTTGATTATTTAAATGATGCCATTAACAACAATCTGGATAGGGCATCCTTTTTTCGTGCAGGCGGTGAAACACGCTTTGGCGACATCAGCCTTCGTGCGGGGTATTGGTTCGATCAAACTCCTTACCAAAACCATCAACTTATGAGCGATCGAAGTGGTTTTGCCCTTGGGACAGGGCTCCGTTTTGGAAATGCATCCTTAGATTTGACTTACACAAAATCAAATCAAGACTACCGGCAGCAACTCTACAACACTGGACTTACAGACACTTTTGACGTACAACAACAAACAGGTCAGGTGAGCCTTACCTTTAACGTTAGATTCTAAAATAAGTTTAATTTTTACGAATGTAGTATCTTTGCATCATATAAAAGATGCTATGAAGTTTGACCGTTTGCTTAAAGAAACGCTAGATGACATTCACGACGAAGACCATGTTAGTGGAAATATCAACACGCCATTACGTGATGATGCATTCGAACTTTCCAATCAAGAAAAGATTGCAAGCATAGAGCAAGACATGGCACGAATTTTAGAAACCTTAGGCATGGATCTTACAGATGATAGCCTAAGAGGAACGGCTAAACGTGTGGCTAAGATGTTTGTCAATGAGCTTTTTGCAGGCTTACATCCTGACAACAAACCTAGTGCTTCTACGTTTGAAAACAAGTATAAATACGGAGAGATGCTGGTTGAAAAAAACATCACCCTCTACTCCACTTGCGAACACCACTTGTTACCCATTGTAGGAAAAGCACATGTTGCCTATATTTCCAATGGAACTGTAGTAGGTTTGTCCAAAATGAACCGTTTAGTAGACTATTTTGCAAAGCGTCCACAGGTGCAAGAACGCCTTACACTACAGGTGGTTAAAGCGTTACAAGAAGTATTAAACACAGAAGATGTTGCTTGTGTGATTGATGCCAAACACCTTTGTGTAAACGCACGTGGTATTCGAGATATTGACAGCAGCACCGTTACGGCAGAATTTGGTGGAGCATTCAAAAAACCTGAGGTCAAAAAGGAATTTTTAGGCTATTTGAACCTTGATACATCATTCTAGCATATGCACGAAAAGGCATCATCATTACATATTTTTAATTCGCTAAGCGGAAATAAAGAGCCTTTTAAGTCTATAGAAGAAAATCACGTAGGAATGTATGTGTGCGGTCCAACAGTGTATAGTAATGTACATTTAGGCAATTGCCGAACGTTTATATCCTTCGATTTGGTCTATCGCTACCTTAAACATTTGGGTTATTCGGTACGTTATGTTCGTAACATTACCGATGCAGGTCACTTGGAACACGACGCCGACGAGGGAGAAGACCGCATCTCCAAAAAAGCACGTTTAGAACAGGTTGAACCCATGGAAGTGGTACAGCGCTATACGGTTGATTTTCATCAAACCTTAGCAGCATTTAACACACTTCCTCCTAATATAGAGCCCACAGCAACGGGGCATATCATCGAGCAAATTGAAATTGTTAAAGGTATCCTGGAGGCAGGTTTTGCTTATGAAATCAACGGTTCTGTTTATTTTGATGTAGAGAAATACAACAATACGAATCATTACGGGATTTTGAGTGGGAGAAAAATCGAAGATATGATTCACAATACCCGCACACTTTCGGGACAAAGTGATAAACGTGCACCGCAAGATTTTGCGCTATGGAAAAAAGCCGAGCCACAACACATTATGCGTTGGCCCTCGCCCTGGGGTGATGGTTTCCCGGGCTGGCATTTGGAATGCACAGCCATGAGTACCAAATATTTGGGAGAACAATTTGACATTCACGGTGGGGGCATGGATTTAAAATTCCCACACCACGAATGTGAAATTGCACAAGCACAAGCTATAAACAAAAAAAGCCCGGTAAATACGTGGATGCACGCCAATATGCTTACACTCAATGGTAAAAAAATGGCGAAATCTACTGGAAATAATATTTTACCCAACGAACTTTTTGAAGGATCAAACCCTGTACTTTCTAAGGCATTTTCTCCTGATGTTACACGTTTTTTTATGCTTCAGGCACATTATCGAAGCATTTTGGATTTGAGCAGTGACGCTCTTGAAGCTGCTGAGAAAGGGTATAACCGCCTTATTCAGGGAATTGAATTGCTGTCAGATGTACCCAAAAGCAACGAAAGCAGTATAGATGTGACCACTCACATTGACGCGTATTATGCAGCGATGAACGATGATTTCAATAGTCCCATACTAATTGCACAACTGTTCGAAACCGTAAAACTTATTCACCGTGTACAGCAAGGCGAAGAAACACTGACGGCAGCAGACATTGAAAAACTAAGCAATACCGTTCATGGATTTGTATTCGACGTTATGGGGTTAACCCTAACGGCAAAAGAAGAAGACAATGCGTACTTAGATAAAGCCCTTTCAGTGCTTATTGAAATGCGTAATCAAGCTAGAGCAAATAAAGATTTTGCCACTTCTGACCGCATCCGCGATGAACTTTTGGCAAAAGGCATTCAGCTAAAAGATGGTAAAGAAGGTACAACTTATTCCCTTTCTTGATGCGGAAGTTACTTATCTTTCCATTTGTTTTGCTTATTCGCTTATACCAACTTTTGATTTCCCCCCTACTCCCTGCAAGCTGTAGATTCCACCCTACCTGCTCGCAATACAGTCTAGAAGCACTACAAAAACACGGGATTTTCAAGGGAAGTCTACTTGCGCTAAAGCGCATTAGTCAATGCCATCCGTGGGGAGGAAAAGGGCACGACCCGGTTCCCGATTAGGAGATTATTTCCTGTATCTTTATAAAAAATTTAAACCATGCTAGCACTCAAATTTTTATGGGCTCCTGACCCTGTTGCCATCAGTCTTGGCAGTTTTAACGTTTACTATTACAG
>CAZSSZ010000076.1:0-6820 GCA_964609755.1 uncultured Flavobacteriaceae bacterium
GGTGAAATGGGGATGCTATCTTCTCAGCCGCATTGGGCTGAGCAGGATCCTAACTACTGGTGGGAGTTGGTTTGCATAGCCACAAAAAAACTACTCAAAGAATCGGGAATTGATGCCAAAAAGATTGAACACATTGGTATTGCCTATCAAATGCATGGCTTGGTTGTGGTAGATTCCATGGGAACTCCTTTGCGAAATGCCATTATTTGGTGTGACAGTAGGGCCGTTTCTGTTGGAGAAAAAGCCTTTCAAGAATTAGGGACAGATACTTGCATGACCCACTTGTTAAATAGCCCAGCAAACTTCACTGCTTCAAAGCTCAAATGGGTTCGTGACAATGAACCTGATGTGTATGAAAAAACACATAAATACATGCTCCCTGGAGATTTTATCGCCTATAAGTTTTCGGGGGAAATAACAACAACAGTTAACGGTCTTTCTGAAGGGACCCTCTGGGATTTTAAAACACACCAACCTGCAAATTTTCTTTTAGAACATTATGGTCTTAACTCAGATTTGACCCCAGAGATCGTTTCGAATTTTTCTGTTCAAGGGCGTCTACACCAACAGGCTGCTGAAGAAACGGGTCTTGCTGTGGGAACACCTATTTGCTACAGGGCTGGTGATCAACCCAACAACGCTTTTGCTCTAAATGTGATGCATCCTGGAGAGGTGGCTGCAACGGGAGGCACGTCTGGTGTGGTCTATGCGCTGACGGATAATAAAACCTCAAAAGAACCTGAGCGCATCAATCATTTTGCGCATGTCAATTACACCCAAGAATCACCCGTAATTGGGAAGCTATTGTGTATTAATGGAGCAGGCATCTCATACCGTTGGATTCGTAACAACCTCAACGTTTCCAATTATGCCGAAATGAATCAATTGGCGGCGCAACAACCCATTGGTTCAAAAGGGGTGAGTGTATTGCCTTTTGGAAATGGTGCCGAACGAATGCTTAACAACAAAACGATTGGCTCCCATTTTTTAAACTTGGATTTAAATACGCATAATACTGCTACAATTTGTCGCGCGACCCTTGAAGGCATTGCTTTTTCGTTTGTGTATGGCATAGAAATCATGCGGCAAGACAATGCCCCGCTTAACGTAATTCGCACGGGCAATGACAACCTATTTCAGTCTAAAGTATTTTCGCAAACCATTGCCACACTTACGGGAAAAGATATCGAGCTTTACAATACCACAGGAGCTGTCGGTGCTGCTAGGGGAGCTTCTATGCTTGTAGAGGATCTAAATGCTAGTAGCTCATCTTCAGCAAACAACCCTTTTGTTGGGCGATTTTCGCCTGAAAAAGATGCATCCCCATACCAAGAAGCCTACCTGCGCTGGAAAGAACAACTTAAAAAACAATTAAATTAAACGTTATTATGAGTAACAACACCTATTTCAAAGGAATAGACCACATCAAGTATGAAGGAAAACATTCTGATAATCCTTTTGCATTTAAGTATTACAACCCCGACCAGGTGGTTGCCGGAAAAACCATGCGAGAGCACTTTAAATTTGCTATCGCCTACTGGCATACGTTCTGTGGTCAAGGAAGCGATCCCTTTGGAGCAGGCACCCAAAATTTCCCTTGGGATGGCGCCAATGACCCTATTGAAGCCGCAAAAAACAAAGCAGATGCCGCTTTTGAATTCATCACCAAAATGGGATTTGACTATTATTGCTTCCACGACTATGATTTGGTTCAAGAAGCAAATACCCTTGCAGCGTCTGAAAAAAGATTGGAAATTATCACCGACTACCTAAAACAAAAACAGCAGGAAACCGGGGTAAAATTGCTGTGGGGAACAGCAAACTGTTTTTCAAATCCGCGCTACATGAATGGCGCAGCCACCAATCCAGAATTTGGCGTGGTTGCCCATGCAGGGGCTCAGGTTAAAATGGCAATAGACGCAACCATTGCCCTTGGCGGGGAAAACTACGTATTTTGGGGAGGTAGAGAAGGGTATATTTCTTTACTCAATACCGACATGGGGCGAGAATTGGATCACATGGCAATGTTCCTTTCAAAAGCAAGAGACTATGCTCGTGCGCAAGGATTTGAGGGAACCTTTTTTATTGAGCCAAAACCCATGGAGCCCAGCAAACATCAATACGATTTTGACGCAGCTACTTCAATTGGTTTTCTTCATAAATACGGACTGGAAAAAGACTTTAAACTTAACATTGAGGTCAATCACGCAACTTTGGCGCAACACTCGTTTGAGCACGAGTTGGCTGTGGCAGCCAACGCCAATATGTTAGGAAGCATTGATGCCAACCGTGGCGATTACCAAAACGGTTGGGACACCGATCAATTTCCAAATAACATTCAAGAAGTTACCGAAGCCATGATGGTATTTTTAAAAGCAGGTGGCTTGCAGGGTGGCGGCGTAAACTTTGATGCAAAAATCAGACGTAATTCTACCGATTTGGAAGATATCTTCTTTGCACACATTGGTGGAGCAGACACTTTTGCGCGTGCGCTACTGGTAGCCGATAAGGTGCTCAACGATGCCGCATTTAGTCAAATCGTTGATAATCGATACGCCTCTTTTGATTCTGGAAATGGAAAAGCATTCGAAAACGGAACATTAGGGCTTACAGACTTGTTTAGCATTGCTTCGAAACAAGATGCTTTACGTCCAATCAGTGGAAAGCAAGAACGCCTTGAATACATCATTAACCAATATATTTAATTATGAATAGTGTGTTAGAACGCCTCGATTGGGTAGTACTTGGTATTTATTTTCTTGCGCTTGTAGCTGTAGCCGTTTGGGTTGTACTACAGAAAAACAAAAACACAGAAGACTATTTCTTAGCAGGTAGAAATGTGGGCTGGTTTGTCATTGGTGCCTCTATTTTTGCTTCCAATATTGGGTCTGAGCATGTTGTTGGCTTGGCTGGAACAGGTTTTGAGTCTGGAGCCCCCATGGCGCATTACGAACTTCATGCGTGGATTGTTCTGCTGTTGGGTTGGCTTTTTCTCCCCTTTTACATTCGCAGTGGTGCCTTTACCATGCCCGAGTTTTTGGAAAAGCGATTCGACAGTCGTTCCCGATGGTTTTTGTCGGTGTTTTCACTCCTCGCTTATGTCCTCACCAAAGTGTCTGTGACCATTTATGCAGGTGGAATTGTAGTTTCAGAATTGCTTGGTATTCCTTTTTGGTATGGAGCTATTGGCATTGTCCTTTTTACGGGAGCCTACACTGTTGTAGGAGGCATGAAAGCTGTAATTTACACAGAAACCTTACAAACTATCGTACTTATTTTAGGTTCTGTAATTATCACCTATTTGGGGCTTCAACAAGTTGGTGGATGGGAAGAACTACAAAGTACGGTTCGTGCGGTAAGCCCAGATCATTTTAATATGTGGCGTCCTATGTCTGATCCTAATTTTCCTTGGACAGGACTTCTTATCGGGGGTACCATTGTTGGTATTTGGTATTGGTGTACCGATCAATACATTGTACAGCGCACCCTAGCGGCAAATAATATTAAAATTGGGCGCAGGGGTGCAATTTTTGGGGCTTACCTAAAGCTACTACCTATCCTTATTTTTCTTGTTCCAGGGATAATTGCTTTTGCATTAAGCATTCAAAATCCAGAGGTTTTTTCTATTGAAAAAGCCGACCGTGCGTTTCCTATGCTTGTAAAAACCTTGTTGCCTGTTGGGCTAAAAGGACTTATTGCAGGTGGACTCATGGCAGCACTTATGAGCTCGTTAGCATCGGTGTTTAATTCGTGTTCCACCATCTTTACCATTGATATTTACAAAAAATTAAAACCCGAAAAGTCAGAGCGCGAACTGTTGCGTATTGGAAAAGTTGCCACGGGATTTATTGTAGTACTGGGCATCATTTGGATACCCATTATGGAGCGTATTGGGGGTGGCGTTATGTACCAATACCTTCAAAATGTACAATCCTATATTGCGCCTCCAGTAACGGCAGTTTTCTTGCTCGGTATTATATGGAAGCGCGTCAATGCAAAAGCAGCTATTGTTACCCTTTGTGCGGGCTTAGTTTTGTTAATTGTGCGACTGTCTTCTGAAATTTATTTCCAGCCAAATATTGCTGCTGGTGTTGACCCTGGAGGGTTTTTATATGGTTTTGCAACGATAAATTTTGCACACATGGCCATTTTCATGTTTTTGTTTTCCCTTGCACTGTGCATTGGTGTAAGTTTAGCTACAACCCCGCCCGACTACAAACGCATTGCCGGACTTTCGTTTGGCACCTTGTCTGAAGAGGATAAAGCGGCCACAAAAGGCTCTTACGACCGCATTGATGTAGTGCTTTCCGTAGTCCTTGTTATTCTTGTTATTGGAATTTTGTGTTACTTTACAAGCTAATCACTTAAATCTAATACAATGAAAAAACTATGCTACTTATTGCTGTTGTTGCCTATAACATTTGTTCAAGCACAAAATTTTAGAGGGCTTGACAAAAGCCCTATGGATAAAGCATCCTTCCCTTCAAGCTATCGGGTGTCGGAAAAGATTGCTGTAATTACCTACAGCCGACCACAACTCCGTGGACGATCTTTTGCTGAAATTGTCCCTTTCGATAAGGTTTGGCGAACCGGTGCTAATGAAGCTACAGAGCTCAGGGTGTTTCAACCGATTCAATTGGGGGAAGCCACACTAAAAAAGGGAACCTATTCGGTGTATACACTTTTTGAAGAGGGTGTTGTTACGCTGATTGTAAACAGTGCTACGAATGCCTGGGGGGCTTACAGCTACGACAAAAACAAGGATATTGCGCGTATTAAAGTACCCTATACTACTGTTGAAGATTCGCTTGAAGCGTTTTCAATTGCTTTTTCGAAGAATACAGAAAGCCCTGTACTTTATATGGGTTGGGAAAAGATTCGTGTAGAAATTCCTTTTACAGTGTTGTAAAACTATAATTTACCTTTTCTTGGTTATTGTTTTTTCAATAACCAAGAAGAGGATTGAATTTTATCACCCAATCCGTCTAATAACACAATACCCAAACGCTCGCACACCGGACGCTCTGGAATGGTATCGTTGTTTTGATCGCCTCCGTTGGCAAATGCCAGTTCATACTCCTTGCCAAAATCCTTATGAATCTGTGCAATGGTTTCACAAACGGTTCGATCTTTGTCTATGGATAAAACGGCTTTGTCAACTACTCTTAAATTAGACACAATCATCATGCGCTCTGCCTCATCTTGAAATTCTTTTGAGCCTTTTAGTGCACGTTGATGATCTGAGTTCACGATCACAAAAAGGGCGTCTCCTTGGGCTTTCGCATTGTGAAAATACTCCAAATGTCCTTTGTGAATGGGGTTAAAATAACCACTGACAATTACTGCTTTTTTCATACCACAAAGGTAAACGGATTTCGTTGTTAAAATAATAGATATCCTGTTACGTATTTGTTAGGATTATGCCTGTATAAATTAAATCACTAAACAACATCTAAAAAACAGCGTTAATTTTATACTTTTACATCCACAAAAAACCTAACCAAAATGGCTTTTGATATTGAAATGATAAAGGCGGCGTATGCGCGTCTTGCCACACGAGTTGAAGCAGCTCGAAAGCTTACCGGAAAACCACTTACGGCAGCGGAAAAGATTTTGTATTCCCACCTTTGGGACGGAACTGCAACAACCACCTTTACCCGTGGCGCAGATTATGTAGATTTTGCTCCTGACCGTATTGCGTGTCAAGATGCCACAGCACAGATGGCACTATTGCAATTTATGCAAGCCGGAAAAGCCAAAGTAGCGGTACCCACAACCGTACATTGCGATCACCTTATTCAAGCCAAAGACGGTGCAGAAGCCGATTTAAAATCGGCGAATAACTCTTCTGCAGAGGTTTTTAACTTTTTACAATCCGTTTCAAACAAATACGGCATTGGGTTCTGGAAACCTGGCGCGGGAATTATACACCAAGTAGTATTGGAAAACTATGCGTTCCCCGGAGGAATGATGATTGGTACGGACTCGCACACTGTTAATGCTGGCGGTTTGGGGATGCTTGCCATTGGCGTTGGAGGTGCCGACGCCGTAGACGTAATGGCAGATATGCCTTGGGAATTGAAATTCCCAAAACTTATTGGTGTTAAACTCACGGGTAAACTCAACGGTTGGACAGCACCAAAAGACGTAATTTTAAAAGTAGCCGGTATTTTGACTGTAAAAGGTGGAACCGGTGCTATTATCGAATATTTTGGCGAAGGTGCCGAAGCCATGTCGTGTACCGGAAAAGGGACCATTTGTAACATGGGGGCCGAAGTTGGAGCTACTACGTCAACCTTTGGTTATGATGCTTCTATGGAGCGTTACCTTCGTGCTACGGGTCGTGATGATGTTGCTGATGCTGCAAACGAAGTAAAAGAACACCTCACTGCCGATCCCGAAGTATATCAAAACCCAGAACAGTATTTCGATCAAGTTATTGAAATTGATTTAAGTACACTTTCACCTCACCTCAACGGTCCTTTTACCCCCGATTTGGCTACTCCAGTAGCAGAAATGGGCGAAAAGGCTGCTGCCAACGATTGGCCATTAGACGTAGAGTGGGGACTTATCGGTTCGTGTACAAACTCCTCCTATGAAGATTTGTCTCGTGCGGCGTCTATTGCCAAGCAGGCTGTAGATAAAAAATTGGTTACCAAAGCCGCTTTTGGTATCAATCCTGGTTCGGAGCAAGTGCGTTTTACTGCCGAGCGTGATGGACTGCTTCAAATTTTTGAAGATTTGGATGCGAAAATTTTTACCAACGCTTGCGGTCCATGTATTGGGCAATGGGCGCGTGAAGGTGCCGACAAGCAAGAGA
>CAZSSZ010000077.1:0-6481 GCA_964609755.1 uncultured Flavobacteriaceae bacterium
AATTTCAGATGCTGCATCTAATAACCTATGGGTAGGTAGTATGAGATGCGCTTTTCTAGAAACGAGTAATGTTTTAGTAACATCAATATTGAAGGGTGCCAAATTTTCAAGCTCTTGCTTAAAAATAACGGGGTCAATCACAACTCCATTGCCAACAAGATTGATGGCTTTGGGATGAAAAATTCCAGAGGGGATGGTGTGTAAAACATGTTTAATTCCGTCGAATTCGAGTGTGTGTCCTGCGTTGGGTCCTCCTTGGAAACGTGCAATAATGTCATACTTTTTGGTAAGTACATCTACAATTTTGCCTTTTCCTTCGTCGCCCCACTGTAAGCCTAGAAGTAAGTCAATGGCCATGAATGGTTGTTATTTATTGTTTTTTTTAGTGCCGTAAAAATACAAGGAGTGCGCATGAATATCAATATCAAAAACGTCTTCAATGGTTTTTTTTATTGCTTGAATTCTAGGGTCGCAAAACTCTTTAACGTCACCGGTATCGGTTAGAATTACGTGGTCGTGTTGTTTGTCAAAGTATGATTTCTCATACTGCGCCTGCTGCAGTCCAAATTGATGCTTGCGCACCAAACCACAAGCCAAAAGCAGCTCAATAGTGTTGTACAATGTAGCACGGCTCACACGATAGTTTTTGGTTTTCATTTTTATGTATAACGACTCGATATCAAAGTGATTGTCACTGAGGTATATTTCCTCTAAAATAGCAAAGCGCTCAGGCGTTTTTCTATGTCCGTTGCTATCCAAAAATTGGATAAAAACCCCTTTAACGATATCAAATTTGTTTTCCATTAAACAAAAGCAAAAAACAAAGATACGCAACCAAACTTAATCCCGTACTACTTTATCTATACCAGAAACTTTCTCCAGTTTATTTATCAGCACATACAATGTTGAAGCATGACGTACATGCAACCTTATTTCACCTGTAAAGGTTCCATTTTCGGTATCAAAATGAATTTGGGTAATATCTACATTATGTGCATTTGAAATCAGGTTAGTGACCTCGTTTACGAGTCCTATCCGGTCGATTCCAGATAGACGGATACTACCAGTAAAAAAGCCCTTAGAGGAATCTGCCCACCTTGCGCTTATAATCCTATACCCATAGTTGGAGTGTAGACTAATGGCGTTAGGACATTCGTTTTTGTGAACCTTTATTCCATCATTAATCGATACAAACCCAAAAACATCATCACCCGCTATGGGGTTACAACATGGGCTCAGCGTATAATTCAATGTTTCTTGGTTTTTGCCAAACACCAACATGTCATAGAAAGAAGAAATTTGACCATTGTCTAGTGCTTCTTGCTTCGGTTTGTCAGAAGGTCTTCGTCTAAATAATTGATAAAAACGATTGTTTTCCTCAGAGGCAAATCTCTTTAGCATTTTATTGTCAATCGTACCAATGCCAATACGATAATACAAGTCCAAACTTGTTTTTAATTTAAAATAGGACACCAGCGCATTTATAATACGATCACTAAATTTAAATTTCATCTGACGCAATTTCCGACGAAGAAGCTCTTTTCCTTCTTTGGCAATAGCGCGTTCTTCGGTGCGTAAGGCGGTGCGAATGGCAGACCTTGCTTTAGAGGTAATCACAAAGTCTAGCCAGTTGGCATTGGGTTTTGCCGTTTCTGAGGTGATAATTTCTACTTGATCTCCACTGTTTAACTCATAATTTAAAGGAACAATTTTGCCGTTTACGCGCGCACCACGTGTTTTTTTTCCCACTTCGCTGTGAATGGTAAAAGCAAAATCGATTGGTGTTGCCCCTTTTGGTAAGGATTTTAAATCCCCTTGGGGTGTGAACACAAAAATTTCACTAGCATAAAGGTTTAGCTTAAACTCTTTAACAAAATCCACAGCATCTGCGTCTTGCGATTCAAGCACCTCGCGCAGCCTGTTGAGCCAGATTTCCATGCCACCCTCGTCTTTGTTACCGTGTTTGTACTTAAAGTGAGCGGCATAACCTTTTTCAGCAATTTCATGCATGCGCTCCGAACGAATTTGCACTTCCACCCATTTGCCTCCTGGACCCACAACAGTGATATGAAGTGCCTCGTAACCGGTGGATTTTGGTGAGGAAATCCAATCGCGTAGTCGCATGGGGTTAGGTTGAAAATGATCGGTTACAATGGAGTATATTTTCCACGCCAAAAACTTTTCTTGCCTTGGCGTTGATTTATAAATGATTCGAACGGCAAAACGGTCAAAAACCTCTTCGAATTTTCTGTTTTTGAGCTGCATTTTTCTACGAATAGAAAATATACTTTTAAATCGTCCCTCAGTTCGGAATCTGATGCGTTCTTTTGAAAGATGTGTTTGGAGTTGCGCAGTAAAGTTATCAATGTAGTTGAGGCGTTCTTCTTGATTTCCTTTTATTTTTTCCTCAATATCAGCATAGACTTCAGGCTCGGTGTATTTAAGTGCCAAATCCTCAAGTTGGGTTTTGATATTATACATACCAATCCGATGCGCAAGTGGTGCGTAGATATAAAGGGTTTCGGAGGCAATGCGTACCTGCTTTTCTTCGGGCATGGCAGCAAGCGTCATCATGTTGTGCAACCTGTCTGCAATTTTGATGAGAATCACACGAACATCATCGTTCATGGTTAAGAGCATCTTTTTAAAATTCTCTGCCTGTACCGAGACCCGTTTGTCTTTGCTGAGTTTTGAAATTTTGGTTAGTCCGTCTACAATTTTCGCAACGGTTTCCCCAAACATGAGTTCGATATCATCCAGAGTAAGCAAGGTGTCTTCTACTACGTCATGAAGCAACGCCGCTGCAATAGAGGTTGCGCCAAGTCCAATTTGATCTGCCACAAGTTGCGCTACCGCAATGGGGTGTAAAATATAGGGTTCACCGCTTTTGCGTCGCTGATCTTTGTGGGCATCAACAGCGGTTTCAAATGCTAATCGAATGAGTTTTTTGTCTGCCGCAGACAACGATTGATACGTATTGCGCAGCAGGTTTTTGTACTCTTGCGCAATAAGAACGTTCTCGTTAATTTCTTTCGTTGTCATCTGTTAAAGATACAAAAATTAACTATTCCGTTGACGAACAACTTCATAAATTAGAATCGCAGATGCAACAGAAACATTTAGCGAATCTACTCGCCCCAACATAGGTATTTTTATAGCACTAATTTCTTTGGAATACCAAAAGGGACTTAGGCCCTTGGCTTCGCTGCCCATCACAATGGCTGTGGCTTTGGTGTAGTCGAGTGCACTGTAGGGAACACTTTTTTGCAGCGAAGCAGCATATATGTTTATGGAGTTTTGAATTAAAAAGGTTTTTGCTTCTTCATTTGTGCACGCAAAAATGGGAACAGCAAAAAATCCTCCCACACTTGACCGAATCACATTTGGGTTGTAGATGTCCGTATGTTGCTCGGTTACAATAACCGCATCAACACCAGCCGCATCTGCTGTTCGCAATATCGCTCCCAAATTCCCGGGCTTTTCAATAGCCTCCACGACCATGAGTAATGGCGCGTTGTTTTTGGGTTTCCATTCAGATAAATGTTGTTCTTTTTGATGTAGTATGCCTACAACGCCTTCGGTGGAGTCACGCATCACCATTTTTTGATACACGCCCAAGGACACGCTTACAATAGCAGTTTTGTTCTGAAATACCGTACTCCATTGCTTAAATTGCGTCTCTTCAAAAATATCGGGACACCAAAAAATCGTTTCTATTTCGTAATGGGCTTGCTGTGCCAGTAGCAACTCGCGACGTCCTTCTGCCACAAACTGCTTTTTTTCTTTGCGAATCTTGGCTTTGGATTGCAGTAAAATAAGCGCTTTGACATGCTCATTTTGGATACTCGATAGATGTTTCATCGAATACGACTTTTAATAGTTATTTAAATATAACATGATAAAAATTGTTATCATTGTTCGAAAAATTGTTATATTTTTATCGTTAAATTTTTAAAAACAAACACTTTGTTCACCGCAGTACTTGTAGACGATGAGGCTCGCAATATCGCACTTTTCTCTTATTACTTAGAGAAGTATTGTCCCAATATTGAAGTGGAGGCATCATTTACCAAAAAAGAGAAGGCAATACGCTACTTATCGAATCGTAAGCCCGATATTTTGTTTTTGGATATTGTACTTGATGAAGGGAGTGGGTTTGATATTCTAGACGAAGTAGGTCACGAGGATATGCATGTGGTGATGTGTACGGCACATGATGAGTTTGCCTTGCGCGCGATTCGTTATCAGGTGGTAGATTATTTACTCAAGCCTTTAGAGATTCAGGATTTAATTGCCACGGTTGATAAAATTGAAAAGAAGTTGAAAAGTGTGGGTGAAAAACATATTTTTGATGCTTCATTGTTGTCACAATCCCCTCTTATAAATTCTTCTTTAAAACAACGACTCCCAATTTCTGATGTAGGTATTATTGACTTTGTTGCTGTGGAGGATATTATGTGTATTGAAAGTCGAAAGGGAACTTTGAAAACAGAGATGGTACTGCGACATCATCAAAAAGGAGAATATATGACCGTTAACCAGCCTTTAGTTGTTTTAGAGACTAAGTTGCCAAGCACCATGTTTTTACGTATTTCTAGAACTTGTGTGGTAAATGTAACCGCCATAGTTGCCATTCACAGAAATACACAGTATACCTGTACGCTTACCAATGGGTATCGGGCTATCATTTCTCGTAAAGGTTATAAAGCATTGATTCCTTTTATCGAAAAGATGTACGAAACTTCCCTTTAGCTTTTTTATTGAGGCAGTCTTTAGTAATTTTGTTAAATGATTACCAAAATGCCACGTACTGAAAACTATATTGACCTTGAGAACAGGCATGGTGCCCATAACTACCATCCGCTACCTGTGGTTTTGGATCGCGGAGAGGGTGTTTATGTGTGGGATGTTGAAGGCAAAAAATATTATGATTTCCTTTCAGCTTATTCTGCAGTAAATCAAGGGCATAGTCATCC
Source organism: uncultured Flavobacteriaceae bacterium (assembly GCA_964609755.1). Classification (GTDB taxonomy): domain Bacteria; phylum Bacteroidota; class Bacteroidia; order Flavobacteriales; family Flavobacteriaceae; genus UBA7446. The sequence continues at coordinate 4,977 of CAZSSZ010000077.1, forward strand.
CAAGATCGTAAAGTCGCTGAAAGAACAAGCCGAGAAATTGTGCTTGACTTCACGGGCATTTCACAACAGTGCATTTGGTCCTTTTGCGGCGTTTATAACCGAGTATTTTGGATTTGACAAAGTACTTCCGATGAATTCGGGTGCCGAAGCCGTTGAAACAGCCATCAAAATTGCACGTAAATGGGGGGTTCAGAAGAAAGGAATTCCTCAAGAGCAAGCGCAAATTGTGGTGTGTCATGGAAATTTTCATGGCAGAACGACTACAATTATTTCATTTTCCGACGATCAGGTTGCCAAAAAAGATTTTGGACCCTACACGCCCGGGTTTATTTCGATACCCCATAACGATGTAGATGCCCTTAAAAAAGCATTTGAAACCCATAAAAATATTGTAGGCTTTTTGGTAGAACCCATTCAGGGTGAAGCGGGTGTTTATACCCCCAAAGAAACGTATTTGCGCGAATTACAACAATTATGTAATGCACATCAAGTACTTTTTATTGCTGATGAAATTCAAACCGGTATCGCCAGAACAGGCTCATTGCTTGCGGTTTGCGGAAATTGTGAGTGCACATCTTCCTGTTTACGTCAACCGGACACCTTTGCTGAACCCGACATATTGATTTTAGGAAAAGCACTTAGTGGAGGAGTTTACCCTGTTTCAGCAGTATTGGCAAATAACACAGTAATGGATGTTATTCAACCTGGCGAGCATGGCAGTACGTTTGGTGGCAATCCTATTGCTGCTGCGGTAGCAACTTCAGCACTTCAGGTGGTCAAAGATGAGAACCTTGCTCAAAATGCACGAAAATTGGGGCAGCTCTTCCGAAACGCCATAAATGATTACATCAAAACAAGTAATATCGTCACGTTAGTACGTGGCAAAGGACTGCTGAACGCTATTGTTATTAACGATTCCCCAGAGAGTGACACCGCTTGGAATATTTGTGTGGCACTCAAAGAAAATGGCTTGCTAGCCAAGCCCACACATGGCAATATCATACGTTTTGCACCGCCACTGATCATGACGGAGCAACAGCTTATGGATTGTGTGAGGATTATTACCAAAACACTTCGCTCTTTTGAGTCAAACTAAGTGCTGATGGGTTCCATCTATCTTGATAATGCCGCAACCACACCCATTTTTCCTGAGGTGGTAGCGGTTATGCAAGAGACCCTAAGTGAAAACTATGGGAACCCTTCTTCTATTCATGCCATTGGTCGCTCGGCAAAGGCAAAGGTGGAATCGGCGCGAAAATATATTGCGCAACAGTTGGGTGTTTTGCCACAAGAAATCATTTTCACCTCTGGCGGTACGGAAGGTGACAATACCGTTTTGCAAGGTGTGGTACACCACTTGGGAATCAAACATATTATCACTTCACCCATAGAACACCACGCTGTCTTACATCCGTTGGAACATATGGCATCTGCCGGATTGATTACGCTTCATTTGGTAAAAGTCTTGCCAAACGGTATGCCAGATGTGGACGATTTGTCTCGTT
>CAZSSZ010000078.1:0-6309 GCA_964609755.1 uncultured Flavobacteriaceae bacterium
TGCCGACAAGCAAGAGAAAAACTCTATTGTACACTCGTTTAACCGAAACTTTTCTAAGCGCGCCGACGGTAATCCAAATACGCATGCGTTTGTGGCATCTCCCGAAATGGTGGCTGCTGTTGCCATTGCCGGACGCTTGGATTTTAACCCGATTACGGATACACTAACCAACCAAGACGGCGAGGAAGTGCGTCTAGAAGCGCCTACCGGATTGGAACTTCCACCGAGTGGCTTTGACGTTGAAGACAATGGGTATTTGGCTCCTGAAGAAGACGGTTCGGGTGTAGAGGTAATTGTAGCTGATAGCTCTGAACGTTTACAACTGCTTACGCCTTTTGCCCCCTGGAATGGTGAAAACCTGACCGGTGCAAAACTGCTCATCAAAGCACATGGGAAATGTACTACTGACCACATTTCTATGGCGGGTCCTTGGTTGCGATTCCGTGGACATTTGGATAACATCTCTAACAACTGTTTGATTGGTGCCGTAAATGCCTTTAACCAAAAGACAAATTTTGTTAAAAATCAATTGACTGGCGAATACGGTGGTGTGCCTGATGTACAGCGCGCCTACAAAGCCGAAGGGATAGAAACTGTAGTGGTGGGTGATCATAACTATGGCGAAGGATCTTCGCGCGAGCACGCTGCCATGGAGCCTCGACACTTAGGAGTAAAGGTAGTATTGGTAAAATCATTTGCGCGTATTCACGAAACCAACCTTAAAAAACAAGGGATGTTAGGGATTACGTTTGCCAATGAAGCAGACTACGACCTTATTCAAGAAGACGACACGTTCAACTTTGTGGATTTAAAGGATTTTGCTGCCGGGAAGCCGCTTACTATTGAGGTGGTTCAAACAGATGGTTCTACAGATACCATTCTGGCAAACCACACCTATAACGAGGCACAAATTGAGTGGTTTAAGGCGGGTTCTGCACTAAACCTTATCAAACAACAAAACAGCGCCGCCTAAGGATTAGCTCCGTTTTTTAAGTATCATCTGTTAAAGAAAATCCTATTCTTTACTATTTAAATGGATTCCTTGCTGAAGAAAATATTTTTTTGAATATTTTCTCAGTGCATCAAGGGCTCAAAAAAAATTTGCTTAAAAACCCGAGAGTAAACTTCCCAGTCCGTCTTTAAATTGAAATCCTTCAAGGGTACGATATTTATTAAGTTTTTTGTGGGCTTCTAACCCCCAAAGTAAAAACTCCATAAAAAAGAGTTTTTCATTTGTGTCACACTTCGGCTGGTGGGTTGCCATCAACTGTTCAAGACCAGGCACATTTAGGAGGGTATCTCGATAAACGGTTTCGGCTAGAGTGTCTTCTAAAAAGAGTTCGTTATCGCCATAAAACCATTCCAACAAACGGTCGTAGGGTCCTTCTTCGTTGTCTTTTACAAGTTTTTTTATTTCAGGGAAATACTTCGGAAATAAGGTTTTTACCGCTTGATTGATAAGATGAAAGGATATTTGCTCTGCGCCTTCTTGTTCGCCTTCATAAACAAGTTCTAACTTGCCGTTAATGGCGGGAATAATTCCTAAAAAATCTGACATTCGGACACATGTTTTTGCCTCGCCACTTATAAGCAAACGACGCTCGGCAGTACTTAACAGATTTTCAAAAGCTGTGATACTCATTCGCGTACTTACCCCGCTTTTGGTGTCGATATATTCACTCTTTCGTGCTTCAAAGGCAATTTGTTCTAAAACGTCATGTGCTAGTTCAGGAACATGAATTTTTTTAGCTGCAACAGAGTACTTCACTTCCTGTTTTGTAATGGCTTTGGCGATTTCAATCGAGTGGGGATAATGCGTTAAAATTTGTGACCCAATACGGTCTTTTAAAGGGGTTACAATGCTTCCGCGGTTGGTATAATCTTCGGGGTTAGCGGTAAAAACAAACTGCGTTTCTATGGGTAGGCGTAGTTTAAATCCACGAATTTGAATTTCTTTTTCCTGTAGAATAGAAAATAATGCCACCTGAATTCTAGCTTGTAAGTCTGGAAGTTCGTTTAATACAAAGATGCATCGATGTGCTCTTGGAATCATGCCAAAATGTATCACCCGCTCGTCGGAGTATGAAAGTTTAAGGTTTGCTGCCTTTATGGGGTCAACATCGCCAATTAGGTCTGCAACTGTTACGTCTGGAGTAGCTAGTTTTTCAAAAAATCTGTCATCCCTATGCAGCCATTCAATAGGTGTTTCATCGCCTAATTTCTCAATCTTTTCGATGGCATATTTACTTATTGGATTTAATGGATCATCATTTATTTCAGAGCCAGACACAACAGGTACCCATTCATCTAAAAGACGAGTCATTTTACGTGCCAAACGGGTTTTGGCCTGACCTCTTAGACCAAGTAAATTAATAGCATGTCCCGATAAAATGGCGCGTTCTAGGTCGGGGATAACAGTATGTTCATACCCGTGTAAGCCGTCAAAAGTGGGTACCTCACTTTTAATACGCTCACGGAGGTTATTTGCAAGTTCATCCTGAATACTTTTTGGCTGGTACTTCGTTTTTTTTAGTTCGCCTAATGTCTGTGCCTTTGTCATCTATCCTAATCGTTTTTTTCTGTTTTGTTCATAGTCTTCAAAAATCATTTCGCCCAGACCTTTCAACCCGGTAAAAAATGCTTTGCCTTGATTGGCTTCGGTAAAAGTGCGCACAAATGTTTTTAAGTATGGATCTTGTGCAATCATAAAGGTAGTAATGGGAATCTGTAGCTTTCTTGCTTGTCGCGCCATTGTGTAGCATTTGTCAACTATATGTTCGTCTAACCCCATACTGTTTTTATAATAGGTGCCGTCGAGTTGCTTTAGGCAACTGGGCTTCCCATCAGTAATCATAAATATTTGCTTATTGCTGTTTTTTCGTCGGCGTAGTAAATCCATCGCTAATTTTAACCCTGCAACTGTATTTGTATGGTATGGTCCAACCTGTAAATAAGGTATCTCTTTAATCGTAATGGGCCATGCATCATTTCCAAAAACCAAAATATCAAGGGTGTCTTTTGGATATCGAGTAGTTATAAATTCAGCTAACGCCATCGCTACTTTTTTGGCAGGTGTAATACGGTCCTCACCATACAAAATCATACTATGACTTATGTCTATCATCAGTACGGTACTCATTTGGGTGTTGAAAAAATTTTCTTCCACCACCAAGTCATCTTGATGCAGGTTAAAGTCGGTGCCTGCGGTACGAATCTGCGCATTTTTGATGCTTTCCGTCAGGCTTATAGTATCGGGCGGGTCGCCAAATTGATACGCTTGAAACGCTCCTGTTTTGTCGGCACCTTGCCCTGCAATTTTAGTTTTATGGCTCCCTGATCCTGATTTTTTAAGTTTTCCAAAAACTTGCTTTAATGCATGCTCGCGGAGTAGCTTTTCGGTTTTTGAAGTAAGCTTCATTCCAGAGTCGTCTCCAGAACCCGCACCTTTAGGTTGAATATAGGCTTGTGCTAACAAATCTGCCACAAAATCGTCAATAGTATACGTTTCATCTGTAAGGGAGTATTCTTTATCCAATTCGCGTAACCAATCAATGGCTTCATCAAAGTCTCCTGAAGTATGTGTAATGAGCTCCTTAAAAATTTCAAAAAGACGCTCAAAAGGAGTTTGATGCATTGGCACATAAGAGGTGAACCGAAGTCCTGTAGCAGCAAGATCGAATTTCATAGCTCTGTAAAAGTACTAAACAAAATAGAACTTCCTGAATTCATCTTTATAAAAATTGAAAAACAACACTGTTATTTGGGCTCGTATGCCCATGTAATAAAGCTAAAAACGAAAAGTGTATCTTTGAGAAAATTGCTTATGAAAAATCTGGTTATCATTGGTCACCCAGACCAAGGCTCCTTTTGTTATAATGGGATATTTAAAACCGTTGTAGACACTCTTGAAGCTACACAACAAGAATACAAAGTCATTGATTTATACCGCGACAGTTTCACGCGCCCGCGGACTGCTGTTATTGAAAAATACAAAGAATTGGTTACGTGGTCCGACAATATGTATTTTATTTCGCCGGTGTGGTGGTTTCGGCTTACCCCACGTATGGAAATATTTTTTGATGAAGTATTCACTCCTGGATTTGCATATAAATTTGTGAATGTTACCAAATTATATGCCTATCCAAAAGCTTTTTTAAAGGATAAAAAAATCAGAACCTATGTAACCCATGGAGCACCTGCAATCCCTGTTAAAACACTCTATCTTAATTCGGTAAAACTCAGACTCGTTATGGGTGTTTATTCTTTTGTGTTTGGGTGGAAATTGTCTTTGTTTACCAAAACCAAACAGTTTTGGTCGGTGCCTTTTGTCAATGATGAAAAGCGAAAAAAATACCTTTCCATTGTACGCAAAGACGTACATCGAGACATCAAAAAAGCAACCACATGAAAACGCTAATCCACACTCTTTTTACAATTCTTATATCCATGCCACTTATTGCACAAGACACCGAAATCCAACCTTATGAAGTGATTAAAAAACACGACAGTGTAGAAATTCGCTATTATCCAAGTGCCACATTAGTCAAAACTAGTGGAGGCAACAACTTTGGTAAACTGTTTCAATACATTTCAGGCAACAATGAAAACAGCGAAAAAATTGCAATGACCGCTCCTGTGTATATGAACGAGGACAAATCCGAAATGGCATTTGTAATGCCATTGGAAGTGCATCAAAAAGGAGCGCCTGAGCCAAAAGGGAAAAATGTAGCTGTAGAAGTTACCAAACCTCGTTATGTGGCTGCCATACGCTATGCGGGTTATACCAACGCTACCAAAGAAACCGCCCACAAAAAACAACTGCTGGAAACCTTAGCAACCAACGGCATTGAAGCCCTTGGCGAAGTGGAATATCTAGGGTATGATAGCCCCTATAAATTCTACAACCGCCGCAATGAGGTGATGGTGGAGGTACGCTACAAAAAGTAAATCTGGTTAGATTAGGTCTTTCAATCCCCTCCCTTTTCCTATTTTTGCCAAAAAGTTTGCATGAACATTCTTATTCTTGGCAATGGCGGTAGAGAACACACCTTTTGCTACAAGCTCGCACAAAGCCCACAACAACCTAAGCTTTTTATTGCCCCCGGTAATGCCGGTACGGCACAACTCGGCACCAACTTGGCGGTAAATCCCACCGACCTAGAAGCCGTAGCCGAAGCCATGACGAAATATCAAATTGATTTGGTTGTAGTAGGTCCCGAAGCACCCCTAGTAGCAGGAATTCACGATTACATTGCGGCACACCCTACGCTGGGGCATATCCCCGTTATCGGACCCAAACAAGAAGCTGCCCAACTCGAAGGCAGCAAGGCATACGCTAAGGCGTTTATGCAACGCCATAACATCCCCACAGCCCCCTACAAACAATTTACCGCCGACACCCTTGCCGAGGGATTGGCGTACTTGGAAACCATTCCCGCGCCCTATGTGCTAAAAGCCGATGGGCTAGCCGCAGGAAAAGGCGTCCTCATCATCTACGAATTGGCAGAAGCGAAAGAAGCGCTTACCGATATGTTGGCAAACAAAAAATTTGGTGCAGCCAGCGAGCAGGTAGTCATCGAAGGCTTTTTGGACGGCATTGAGCTTTCGTGCTTTGTCCTTACCGACGGTAGTGGACACGTTACCTTCCCTTTTGCCAAAGATTACAAACGCATCGGCGAAGGCGATACGGGGCTTAATACTGGAGGTATGGGTGCGGTTTCTCCTGTACCGTTTAACGATCCCACCTTTGAACAAAAAATACACGACCGTATTATTACGCCAACCCTCGAAGGCTTCAAAAAAGACAAGCTCGACTTTGTGGGCTTTGTGTTTATTGGGCTTATTCGCGTGGGCGACGACCCCTTTGTAATTGAGTACAATGTGCGTATGGGCGATCCCGAAACTCAAGTGGTCTTGCCACGCATCGAAAATGACTTGCTAGAGCTGCTTACGGCTACTGCCGAAAAACGCCTTAACGAAGTAGCGCTTCAAATCAGCCCCAAAGCAGCAGCTACCATAGTTGCCGTTTCTGGTGGCTATCCCGAAGCCTACGAGAAAGGTAAAGCCATCACGGGCATACCCAACGATGCGCTGATTTTCCATGCCGGCACCACACACAGCAACGGCACTTTGGTAACCAGTGGTGGACGTGTTTTGGCATCAACAGGTTTTGGAAACGATGTACAAGATGCGCTAACCAATGCCTACGGCAACCTGACAAACGTAGCGTTTGAGGGCATGTATTTTAGAAAGGATTTAGGTTTCGATTTATAGAAACGAGTGCGAGGTAGAATCGCGGTCTTCTTCGTT
>CAZSSZ010000079.1:0-6183 GCA_964609755.1 uncultured Flavobacteriaceae bacterium
ATCCCCCATCAAAAAATAGATAGGTGAAAAATTTCGCTGCGAAATGGCATGCTTTACCGATGCGTATGCGTCCATTGAAAAATAATTTAGCACTTTTGTGGTTATGCAAGTATTGGCATTTCCACATTTTGACTTTGTTACCAAAAATAACGAAAACAGACGCACTATTTTTGACCCGATTCGAAAAAAATTTGTGGTCCTTACACCCGAAGAATGGGTGCGCCAACACGTCGTGCAAGACTTGCTCGAGAAAGGGATTTCAAAAACCCGTATCAGCGTGGAAAAACAATTTGACGTTATGGGGCAGAAAAAACGTTTTGATGTGGTGGTTGCTGGCAAAAATGCATCCATTGCCTTGTTGGTGGAATGCAAAGCGCCTGAAGTGCCCATTACCCAGGATACCTTTGACCAGATTGCCCGTTATCAATTGGCGCTCCACGCCGATGTGTTGATGCTCACCAACGGCTTGCAACACGTATATTGCCAGATAGACCATACGAGTGAATCCTATCAGTTTTTGCCTGAATTTCCACGAAACGCCTTACAGCTATGACCCTTGCCATTGCCATGCTGAATTATAACGGTGCGGATTTACTCCAACGGTTTTTACCGAGTGTGATTGCCCACTCGGGCAATGCAGCCATTTATGTGATTGACAACGGTTCTACAGATGACTCCCTGGCGGTTTTGGACGAGCACTTTCCTACGGTCAAGTGCATTGCCTTAGCCCAAAATTACGGCTACGCCGAGGGCTATAACAAAGGGGTGGAACAGATAGATACCGAGCTACTGTGTTTGCTAAACTCCGATGTGGAAGTAACACAAAATTGGACGCTTCCCATGAGTGCCTTTTTTGCTTCGCATCCCGAAGTGGCAATAGCACAACCTAAAATCAAAGACCTAAAGCGTCGGGATTATTTTGAATATGCCGGCGCTGCCGGAGGCTATTTGGATGTTATGGGACTCCCCTATTGCCGTGGCAGGGTGGGCAGCAGCTGCGAAAAAGACTTGGGGCAATACGATGAACATGCGCGTGTTACTTGGGCAAGTGGTGCCTGTTTTTTTGTGCGTAAATCTGTTTTTAAGGCGGTTGGCGGTTTTGATGCCTCATTTTTTATGCACTTTGAAGAGATTGATTTGTGTTTACGGGCACAGGCACTTGGACATCAGGTTTGGGCGGTGGGCAACAGCGAAGTATTTCACCAAGGAGCTGCTAGCCTTTCGATAACCAGCCCAACGAAGTTGCAGTACAACATTCGAAACTCCTTGCTTACCTATCTCAAAAACATTTCCATACTCCCCTTGCTTTGGCTTTTTGTGGCGCGTTTGGCGTTTGATACCTCGCTAACACTCTATTTTATGGTGCAGGGAAAATTTGATCATGTTTGCGCTATTGCAAACGCTTATAACGACGTTTTTGGATGTTTTCGCACTACCCTCAACGCCCGAAAACATACGCTAAACCCTTTGCGTTTATACAGCGTTTTGCTACGCTTGTAGTTTCTTTTTTGTTGATTTTCAGTAAGCTTACAAACCACTTATTTAAATATATACATTGCTTATTATCAAATAGTTATACTTGTTTTTGTAAAAGATTTTTGTTAGGTTGGGAGCATCAAATCTTTAGTTATGAAACATATCTATTTAATAGGGATTTTGACATTGATGTCCCTAGCTTCATACGCACAAGTAACTACAGGTGTTTTTGGAAGCAACAAAACCTTAGATGGGGTTGTTCAACCCCCCGCTGGCGCGAGGCTGTGTCTCGTGCCTTTTAACAACCAGTAAAAGATAAAATTTGTACATTTAAAGCACCAATTCTTATGCATGAGTAGAAAGTACAAATTTCGTAATCCCGAGGCAGCCTATTTTGTCAGTTTTGCAACCTGTTTTTGGATAGACGTTTTTACACGTCAATGCTACTTTTCCATTCTTGAACAATCGTTACGTTTTTGTCGTAGTGTAAAAAAAATGTTTGTTTATGCCTATTGTTTTATGCCCAGCCATGTGCATTTAGTATTCCGTGCAGAAGAAGAAAATCCGAGTGAAGTTTTACGAGACTTTAAAGCCTATACCGCAAAAAGGGTGTTGGAGGAAATTGAAGCACACCCACAAGAAAGCAGACAGGAATGGATGTTGGCTTTATTTGAACAAAACAAGCCAAGGCAGTTTTGGCAACACCACAACAAGCCTATTGAATTATGGTCAGATAAGGTGGTTAACCAAAAAATTTATTATGTACACATGAATCCTGTTCGAGCAGGATTTGTTACTAGCCTTGAACATTGGAAATACAGTAGTGCAAAAAACTATAACGGATTGGCAGATAGCCAAATTGTTATTGATATTTAGATAGTATGAGTGATGGAAATTAATGAAAAACATAGTAGTGGAAGTAGTATTGGCACGAGACACAGCCTCGCGCCAGCGGGGGGCATCTTTGAATTGTCCTCTAAAGTAAACCCTGAATGGGGACACAGAGGATTTAATAAGGAAATAAGGTTCATGAAGAGACATGGCTATGGAGTAAATTCTAACGCCACAAAGTTGATTTATGGAGATTAAAATAGATGATATTAAAAAACTTATTGAAAACAAAGGGTTCAAACTTCAAAAAATAGGAAAAATTAAAAGAAGTAAAAATGATTTTGTTGAGGACGTTGTAGCATTGTTTATGAAGGATAATTATGCCATAGAAATAAGGACTTATACCCTTGAATTAGTAATTCGATTTAAAAATATTAAAATTGACCACGACTATATCGATATATATTCCATGATGTATTATTTTGAATTGATGGAAGGATTTATAGCTAAAAAAAACTTTTTTGAAAGATTTTTTTCTCAACAAGTAGCACGTTCATCAATAGTTGAATTGAATTACTTTTTTCTGAAGAAAAAATTAGACGATATACTCACAATGCTAAATGACGAAAATTTTAAAAGCACCGTGAATATTCTTAATAATCCAAAAAATGAACTTACTGAAAAAGAATTCTCTAAAATGTATTTTTTGAGTAAAACAAACTTTAATAAATTACTTGACAAATATTTGTGATTTTTTCTAAAAAAGTAAAAAACGTTCTTTAACATTTTGAAGTTTAATCGGATGGGAGCCTGCCCTGAGCTTGGCGAAGGTACCCCCCGCTGGCGCGAGGCTGTGTCTCGTGCCAATAAAAAGTAAAAAACGTTCTTTAACATTTTGAGGTTTATTCGGATGGGAGCCTGCCATGAGCTTGGCGAAGGGACCCCATGCAGGGACGTTTTCTCTCGCCCGACAACCATATTCAAGACCCGTTTAATACGCAAAACTTTAACCGCTATGGGTATGTACTAAATAACCCGCTAACCCTAACCGACCCTAGCGGGGAGTTTATTGCAGAGCTACTTATGCTTACGAAACTTATTGGGTACGTAATTACAGCGAAAACCGCTTTAGATGCAATAAGCTATGGAGCACCAGTAATACAAGTTTTATTAGGGTTTGGCATAGGTCTTTTAGGAAGTAACCTAGCAGGGGGTATTAAAGGACTGTTTAGTGCAGCAAGTTATCCAGCAGGAGCCCCCCGCTGGCGCGAGGCTGTGTCTCGTGCCAATAAAAAGTAAAAAACGTTCTTTAACATTTTGAATTCCTTGCAGACAGCCTTACCGGACGTGGCTTTACCGGGCATGAGCATTTTACCGAAGTGGGACTGGTGCATATGAATGGGCGTATGTATGACCCTATGCAGGGACGTTTTCTCTCGCCCGATAACCATATCCAAGGGTAATGTTCCAAACCTGTTGGTAGCCTGTTTCTTAAAACATAATGTGTTGAAAATAAGATTTTTACATTAAAAAATGCTGTGTTTTTTAGTTAATGCCTCCCCTATTTTGCATTAAAATAAGCGCTTAGAAACGTTTTAATTGTGTTAGCTGCGTTATCGTGTTTCAAACGTGTTGGTGGGTAATTATTCCCTTCGTAATTCGTAATTAACCTATTCGTAATTCGTAATTAACCTATTCGTAATTCGCAATTAACCAATTCGTAATTCGTAATTAACTCATTCGCAATTCCCTTAATTTCTAAAGGTCAGAATTCGCTATTTTTACCGCAAAGCAAAAAACATGACTACAACTACCGGTAAACCATTTCTAAAGTTCTTAATCCTTTCTCTTTGGGTTGTGTGTGCGGTTTCGGTGTATGCACAAAACGAAATTGCAACACCAATCGAAAAAACATCATCGGAAGATTGGACTCCCTTGTTAGATAGAAAGCTATCCAAATGGGAACCTTTTACAGGTATTCCGGAAGCGTCTGTACAAAAGTTGCCTAGATCGTATAAAAAGCGTTTAAAAGGTGACAAAAGACCACCCATTGGTTTGGGTGACCCTATGGGAATTTATACGTTGGAAAAAGACAATAACGGTGACTGGGTATTGGCGATTAGTGGCGAGGTGTATGCAGGCTTAACTTCAAAAAAAGAGTATGCGAATTACCACTTAACCCTACTGTTTAAATGGGGGGAACAGAAATATGAACCCCGCTTGGAACGAAAACGCGATAGTGGAATTCTTTATCATTGTTATGGCAAACACGGTGCTTTTTGGGAGGTGTGGAAAGCCTGTTTAGAGTATCAGATTCAAGAAGAAGATTTTGGCGATTTGTATGTGTTGGGAGGCACAAAGGCAACTGTAAAAATTGATGATAATAAACAATGGGATCCCATGTCAACAAAGACACACCGTACGCATACCAAAAATGCCTTAGATGCTGAGTTACCCCATGGATCGTGGAACCGAATTGATGTTTATGTTGTTGGGGATAGTGCCATACATGTGACTAATGGAAAGGTAGTATTGGCGTTAACAGATGCAAAAAAATCAACAGGTGAACGGTTAGCGTCAGGGCAAATTCAACTGCAATCCGAGGGCGCTGAATGTTATATGAAAGATATTAATATCAGACCTATCAGTGCATTTCCCGAAGCTATACGACAAGCCGCAAATCTTTAAATAATCCCCTTTACTCGTAATTTTTAATAATACTAAAAAACTTCCTCGGCGCTTATCTGACGTATGCCTATTTTAAGGTTATTCAGGTGTTACAGACTTGTCTGCCGACAAGACATTTGTGCACCAGTTTAATTCCCCAATTCGTAATTATTCCCTTCGGTCATCAGTCGGCTCTTTCTTTGGTAGACAAGTCCTCCTTTTGCGAATCCACATGTCGTTATTAACCAATTCGTAATTTATAATTCCCTCATTCGTAATTATTCCCTTCGGTCATCAGTCGGCTCTTCCTTTGGTAGACAAGTCCTCCTTTTGCGAATCCACATGTCGTAATTAACCAATTCGTAATTTATAATTCCCTCATTCGTAATTTTTTAATCGTAATTCACTTCCAATTTGCAAAAACCCAATTGGCTTTTTTATCTTTGACAAAACGATTTTATGGGAAGAGCATTTGAGTTTCGTAAGGCACGGAAAATGAAACGCTGGTCGGCAATGGCAAAGACCTTTACGCGCATTGGCAAAGACATTGTGATGTCGGTCAAAGAAGGTGGACCATATCCCGAAAGCAACTCAAGGCTTAGGGCGGTAATCCAAAACGCCAAAGCGGCGAATATGCCCAAAGACAATATTGAGCGTGCCATAAAACGTGCTACCGACAAAAGTACCGAAAACTACAAAGAGGTGTTGTTTGAAGGCTATGCGCCCCATGGCATTGCCGTTCTCGTAGAAACCGCCACCGACAACAACAACCGCACGGTAGCAAACATTCGCAGTTATTTTAACAAATGTAACGGTAATTTAGGCACTTCGGGTTCGGTGGAGTTTATGTTTGACCATACCTGTAATTTTCGCATTCCTACTGAAGGTATCGACGCTGAGGCGTTGGAATTGGAGTTTATCGATTTTGGCGTGGACGAGGTGTTTGTGGATGAGGACGGAATTTTACTTTATGCGCCGTTTGAAAGCTTTGGTGCCATTCAAAAAGAATTGGAAAACCGAGAAATTGAAATTCTATCCTCGGGTTTTGAGCGCATTCCCACAACCACCAAAGAACTCTCGGGCGAGGCTGCCGAGGACGTTGAAAAGCTTATTGAAAAAATTGAGGAAGATGACGATGTTCAAAACGTCTATCACACCATGGTCTTAGCCGAGTAGCGTTTTAGCGCGTTCCAAATCTTCGGGGGTATC
>CAZSSZ010000080.1:0-6173 GCA_964609755.1 uncultured Flavobacteriaceae bacterium
CTATTGGAAGGCACGGTGGTAAACGTACCCCCCAAAGGCGGACGCAAACACCCCGACCAAAAATTTGTAGAGATTAACACCGAAAACATTTTGTTTATTGCTGGCGGTGCTTTTGATGGTATAGAGCGCCATATTGCCAAACGCCTAAACATGCAAGCGGTGGGCTACAGTACTTCGGCAAAACGCACTTCGGTTTCAGAAGAAGATTTGTTGGCGCATATTACACCCTCAGACCTTAAAGACTTTGGGCTAATCCCCGAAATTATTGGGCGATTACCCGTGCTTACGCACATGAATGCGCTTAGTAAAGCGGCACTGCGTGCCATTTTGGTAGAGCCCAAAAATGCGCTGGTCAAGCAATACGAACATTTGTTCGCGTTAGACAATATTGAGCTAACATTTGCTCCTGCTGCATTGGACTATATTGTAGAGCAAGCCCTGCACTACACCCTTGGTGCGCGCGGATTACGCTCGCTTTGCGAAGCCATACTCACCGACGCCATGTTTGAACTGCCCGGCACCGACACCACCTCACTTAAGGTAACCAAACGCTACGCCGAAAACAAACTGAATGGTGTGGTGTTAGACCAGCTAAAAGCAGCGTCTTAGTTTTTTTGTTACTTTAGCGTTGAACAAGCCCTGAAATTGTAGAAAGAATTTAACCGATTTCGCATTATTTTATTTTTACAGAGTAAGGACTTTGGATTTACGATATCCATAAAGAGCGGTTATACGCAATGCGTATATTTAGGTGTTACCCGCATTCTTAAAAGACAGACCCGAACAATGAATGAAATTGATATTGAATTTGACTTTCGATTAGACAGTAAATGTGGCGACCCAGATAAGGACAGTCAAAAACTATATGAAATTCACAAGTTTTTATGGAGTAAAGAATTGCCGAATGGAAAGACGTTTTCATTGGAAATTAAGGGCGACAGCTATGGAAGACTGCTTTTAAAGAATAATCTAATCATGAATATGTCAAGCGACAGAATGTGCCCTCATTTTGACGGAAAATACAGCAATAAATTTGACGGTTGGCTTAACGAAATAGAACGAGAAGAACTCAAACAGAAGGTGCGAACGATTGGTGGACACATTATTTTCCCTGCTCATAAAAAAAATGGATTTACAATAAATCAAGCTCGTGGTGTAAGCAGAATAATTTGTGACAGATTTGATTTGACATTGGAATGTATTAGAAGATTTTATTTGGAAGAAGAAAGTCCACTTTCCAAAACCTTAACGAATTACAAAGATTTTTTTGACTTGTTTGTTGACTTCAAAGGATATATTGACTTTTTTCATTTACAAGACTTTATCGACCAACCGGAACGAATTGAGTTTTCTTTACCATTTGACAATTTCAACAGACCTCCCTTACCTCAAACAGTTGACGAATACAAACGATATAAAAGCCAAACGATTGACTTGATGAAAAGAAGAAATGAACGAATATTAAAACAAATAAAAAAAAGCCATCTGGCGCGCGTCTGTGACGCGTGACTAAGCTTACTAAAAATCGGTACGCGTCAAAGACGCGCACCAGACAAGAGTGTTAGACCAGCTAAAAGCAGCCCCTGCTGGCGCGAGGGTTTTCTCTCGTGCCAAGAAATAAAGGTTCCGACTGGCACTCCTGCGTGAGTGGCAAAAAAATAAAGAGATGAAAAAAACATACTCATCAAAAGTATCTTATGGGTTATTGGCGATACTATTTGTTGTATTCTTTGCACCAATAGTTATCAATTTAAGCTCGGATGGATTGAACACAAAAATGGGAATAATCGCTTTTTTAGTAGTGTTGCTTTTTGCTTTTATTGTGCATATGTTTTTCAAAACGGAACACACAATTGACAATAAAAAACTAAAAATTAAGAGTGGATTTTTTTCGTACAAACCGATTGACATTATGGAAATCAAGCAAATAAAAAAATCAAGTAATATTATTTCTGCACCTGCCGCATCATTCGACCGAATTGAAATTAGGTATGGTAAGTTTGATGAGGTAATTATTTCACCAAAAGAAAAATACGCTTTTGCAGCGCATTTGAAGAAAATTAATCCCAACATATCCCTTAAATTGAAGTAACAAGCAAATGGATCTTGTCGTAATCACCATTACACCCCCAACAATTCCTCTAAATATTCTCTAGAATTGGATAGTCGTGGTACTTTGTGTTGTCCGCCAATTTTACCTTTTTGTTTAAGCCATTTGTAAAAGGTTTTGGGTTTTGCCACATGGAGTTTTAGTGGCATTAGCGTAATATTTTTATAGCGTTTGGCTTCGTAGTCCGAGTTTATGGCTTGCAGGGCAAGGTCTAAATCCTGAGCAAAAGCATCGGGGTTTTGGGGTGGTTTTTTAAATTCAATCAGCCATTCGTGACCGCCTTTTTCAGCACCATCCATAAAAATGGGCGCAGCGGTATAGTCCACCACTTGGACATGGTGCTTTTGGCATACGTTTTCTAGGGCAGTATCGGCATTTTCAATGACCAACTCTTCTCCAAACACATTGATAAAATGTTTGGTCCTACCCGTAATTTTAAAGCGGTAGGGCGCCAAAGAGGTAAAACGAATCGTATCGCCAATATGGTAACGCCACAGTCCGGCGTTGGTTGAAATAATCACGGCGTATTGCACTCCAATTTCCACTTCAGAAAGCGGAATAACCTTTTCGTTTTTGGTGCCGTAGGTTTTCATGGGGATAAACTCATAAAAAATCCCGTAATCTAGCATAAGGAGTAATTCGTTGGAATGGAGTTGGTCCTGTACTCCAAAAAATCCCTCAGAGGCGTTATACAATTCCACATAGTGTATGCTATCGCTTGGCAGTAAGGTTTTGTACTGGTCTTTGTACGGTAAAAAGTTTACCCCACCATGAAAATACACTTCCATATTGGGCCATACCTCCAAAATACTTTCCCGTCCGGTTTCGGCGAGTACCTTTTGCAACAGTACCAACATCCACGAGGGTACCCCCGCCATACTCCGAATATCTTCGCGTAGGGTTTCTTTAACAATGGCTTCCATTTTAGATTCCCATTCTGCCATTAGCGATACCTTTTGGCTAGGGGAGCTCACCAATTCTGCCCAAATGGGCAGGTTGTCTATCATAATAGCAGATAAATCGCCGAAATAGGTATTGTTTTCTTCATACAGGGCTTTGCTACCGCCAAGACGTAATGCCTTGCCTTGAAATAACGTGGAGTGTTCATTATTGGCAAAATACAGGCTTAGCATGTCTTTTCCTCCCTTAAAATGGCAGTCCTCTAATGACTCATTTGAGATGGGAATAAACTTACTTTTGGCGTTGGTCGTTCCGCTTGATTTGGCAAACCACTTAATGGGCGTGGGCCAAAAAATATTTTGTTCGCCTTTGCGCGAGCGCTCAATCATGGGTGCAATTTCTTCGTAGGTACGCACGGGAACGCGATTTACAAAATCTTCATAGTGTTGTATGTCTGCAAAGCCGTAGTGTTTGCCCACTTCGGTATTTTTTGCGGTAAACAACAAATTGGTCAATTCTTCCCGCTGTACCTCGTTGGGATATTTGATAAACAATTCAATGTCGTGGACACGCTTTTTGAGCAGCCAAGAAACAACGGTATGCAGTAGCGGTATTGCCATTTTGGGTATATTGCTGAACGAAAATACAAATTATGTTTCAAGGGGTACTGACCAAAATGCGAACCGAGTGGAATTCACCGGTAAACTATTATCTGCTTTTCCAAGATTCTTTCTTGCATGTCAATGGTTTACTCGGTAAAAAGGTGCAGCTTTCTCATGTTGGATACGAGTGTTTGAACTGTCACGAACCCAAGGAAATTTTCCGTCAGGGGTTTTGTAAGTCGTGCTTTTTTGAAACCCCCAGTGCTGGTGAGTGGATTATGAAGCCTGAACTCAGCAAAGCGCATTTGGGAATTGAAGATCGGGATTTGGCGTTTGAGAAACAGGTACAACTACAACCCCATGTGGTGTATTTTGCGGTGTCTAGCGGACTGAAAGTAGGCGTTACCCGAAAGTCGCAAGTGCCCACAAGGTGGATAGACCAAGGCGCACATCAGGCGTTGCCCATTGTGGAGGTGCCCAACCGCTATTTGGCAGGGATTACCGAAGTTGCCCTAAAAGCATTTTATAATGATAAAACCAACTGGCGCACCATGTTGCAAGAAAAAGGTGAATCGCTGGATTTGGTTGCCGAGCGTGAAGCCTGTTTGCCCAAACTCCCCGAAGAAGTACAGCCCTATGCGGTAACGGACAAAGCTATTGAAGTTGCCTTTCCGGTGCAGCGTTTTCCCGAAAAAGTCAAGAGTTTAAACCTTTCAAAATCACCTGAATATCAAGGGGTTTTAAAGGGGATAAAAGGGCAGTATTGGATTTTTGAAGACGATACCGTTTGGAATGTGCGCGGACACGAGGGACACGTAGTCAATATCGCTGTTCACTAACCCTCAAAGGTTTTTTTGGAGTGCGCTACCAAGCGGTTGATTTCCACCAATTCTTTTTTGGTCAAATGCCGCCATTTGCCTTTTCCCACATCCAGAGTTACATTCATAATTCGTACGCGTTTTAGCGTAACCACATTATAGCCCAAATATTCGCACATCCGCCGAATTTGTCGATTGAGTCCTTGCGTGAGGACAATTTTGAATTCATTTTTATGGGTTTGCGTAACCTTGCACGGACGGGTTACGGTGTCCAAAATAGGAACGCCTTTGCTCATTTTTGTCACAAACTCATTTGTGATAGGTTTGTTTACGGTTACCACATATTCTTTTTCGTGATGATTTCGAGCACGTAATATTTTGTTCACAATATCGCCATCGTTGGTGAGGAAAATCAACCCTTCCGAAGGCTTGTCCAACCTACCGATGGGAAAAATTCGGGTGGGGTAATTGATGTAGTCAACAATGTTGTTTTTCTCAAAGCGTGTGTCAGTAGTACACACGATGCCAACGGGTTTATTAAAAGCAATATAAACGGGTTTATCCCCTTTTTTGTTTACAGAAACACCGTCAACGGCAATATCGTCTTGGGCGGTAACTTTTAGCCCCATCACCACGGGTTTTCCGTTTACGGTAATGCGTCCTTCATCTATAAGTTTGTCTGCAGCACGCCTAGAGCAATAGCCCAATTCGCTGAGGTATTTGTTGATACGGACGGCTTCTTTTTCCATTTACAACTGGATTTCTTGCTCTATGCTGAGGTTGAATTTACGCCGAATCAATCCTACAAAAAGATATAAGAACGGGGTGTCAAAAGCGGCTACCAACATTTTAAAAAGCACACTCGAAACCACCAATCCCCAAAACAATTCCCAAGGCAAGACCTTAAATGCGCACAATAGTAAAATCACGGTTGTGGAGTCAATAATTTGTGAGGCAAAGGTGGAAAAGTTGTTTCGTAGCCAAAGGTGTTTTCCTTTGGTAAAGTCTTTCCAAAAATGGTAGATACGAATATCCACAAACTGTGCCGACAAATAGGCAATCATAGATGCCAAAACGGCTATGGGCGAAAGCGCAAATACCTTTTGAAAAGTAGCATCGTCTATGGGTGAGGTTTCCAATGCAGGAACTTCGCCGGCGAGCCATAAGATTCCCATCGAAAAAAAGGAAGCGAAAATACCAGCAATCACTACTTGATTTGCACTTTTTTTACCAAAAATTTCAGAGATGATATCCGTAATCAAAAACGTAATCGGGTAGGGTAAAATCCCTACGGAAAGCTCAAAAAGACGAAAGCCCAATACCTCCCAATCAAACGGATACCAGAAGAAAAACTTCTGAAAAATCAGGTTAGATACCACCAGCGAGGTGATGAACAAAGCTGCCAAATACAAGTATAGCCTTCGTGCTGCTGCGGTTGCTTGCATCTAGTTGATGTTTAGCGTGTAGGGTAGGCGTGCTTGAATTCGATTTGCTGGGTTTTCTAAAATGTCCTTTTGGCGAAGCCATAGTGCCATTTCGGGGGGCAACTGTGCTGTTAGTTTTCCAAAAGGAGCGCCAAACAATTTTTCTAAAATACTTTCAAAATCTTCCTCAAACTTGGGGTAAGCAATGGTTTTGTAGTCCTCAATTTCGGCTAGCGCAGCCGCACGGGCTAGCGCAGTTTCCAATCCGCCCAAATGGTCTACAAGTCCAATTTCTTTGGCTTCTGCCCCCGACCAAACG
>CAZSSZ010000081.1:0-6157 GCA_964609755.1 uncultured Flavobacteriaceae bacterium
ACGTGTAAAAGCCATTATTGTAGATAAACTAGGTGTTGACGAAAACGAAGTCGTTTCTGAAGCTAGCTTTACTAACGATTTAGGCGCAGACTCATTAGATACTGTTGAACTTATTATGGAGTTCGAAAAGGAGTTTGACATTCAAATTCCTGATGACCAAGCAGAAAACATTGCTACTGTTGGTCAAGCTGTTCAATATATTGAAGGAAATAAATAATTAGAATTCATGCTTAGGCGACGTGTTGTCGTTACCGGAATTGGAGCTCTAACCCCCATTGGAAACACCCGAGATGCGTATTGGAACGCTCTTGTGGCAGGGACTAGTGGTGCCGCTCCTATAACTTCTTTCGACGCATCTAAGTTTAAAACTCAATTCGCGTGCGAGGTCAAAAATTTTGACCCGCTCGCGCATTTTGATAGAAAAGAAATGCGTAAAATGGATCGTTTTACGCAATACGCCATGGTGGCTGCCGATGAGGCGGTACAAGATGCCGGTATAAACATCGATACCATTGACAAATCTAAAGTTGGTGTTATTTGGGGTTCTGGAATTGGTGGCTTAGAAACCTTTCAAAATGAGGTGCTAAATTTCGCTGACGGCGATGGTACCCCGCGCTTTAACCCTTTCTTTATTCCAAAAATGATTGCCGACATTGCGCCGGGAATGATTTCAATTAAATATGGGTTTCGGGGACCAAACTTCGCCACCGTTTCTGCTTGTGCATCTTCTGCAAATGCTATTATAGATGCGCTAAACTATATCCGTTTGGGCTATGCCGATGTGATGGTAACAGGAGGTTCTGAGGCGGGTGTAGCAAAAGCAAGTATTGGAGGATTTAATGCGCTGCATGCGTTGTCTACTCGAAACGATGACCCTGCTACTGCGTCTAGACCTTTTGACAAAGACCGCGACGGATTTGTTATGGGAGAAGGTGCAGGTGCGCTTATTTTGGAAAGCCTTGAGCACGCAAAGGCGCGCGGCGCAACCATATATGCCGAAGTTGCTGGAGGTGGGCTTTCTGCAGACGCGTACCACATTACAGCTCCACACCCCGAGGGTGTTGGCGCAATCAGCGTTATGGAAAACTGTATGTCCGATGCAGGAGTAAGCCCAACTGACATTGACGCTGTAAATATGCATGGAACATCTACTCCATTAGGCGATGTGGCAGAAACCAAAGCGCTTAAAGAGGTTTTTGGTGAGCACCTTTATGCGATGAATATCAATTCAACCAAGTCCATGACTGGACATTTGTTGGGTGCAGCAGGAGCCGTTGAAGCCATTGCTTCTATTCTAAGCATAAAGCACGGTATTGTTCCGCCAACAATTAACCACAGCACCCCGGACGAAAACATTGACCCAAATATTAACTTTACTTTTAATGCGGCTCAAAAAAGAGACGTTTCCATGGCCATGAGTAATACCTTTGGCTTTGGCGGACACAACGCTTGTGTGTTGTTTGCCAAAATGGATTGATATGAAACTTCAACGGTTTTTGCGGTCTGGGCGTTCCAACAAGCAAGAGCCATTATTTAATGTTGTCAAAAGCCTTACAGGCATCTCTCCCAAAGATTTATCGCTGTATAAACGGGTTTTCACACACACCTCTATGGAAAAAACAGATGCGAGTGGAAAAAAAATCAACTACGAACGTCTAGAATATTTAGGCGATGCCGTGCTCAACACCATTGTTGCGGCACATTTGTTCAAAGAATTACCTCAAAATAGTGAGGGTTCGCTTACGCTTATGCGCTCCAAAATTGTTAGGCGTGATTTCCTTAACCAAATTGGCGAAGGCTTGGGGTTAATTCAACATTTGGCATCAAATGTGCCGCAAAAAAACTACGGCGCAGACGTGCATGGAAATTTGTTTGAAGCCCTTGTTGGCGCAGTCTTTCTAGACAATGGGTTTGAAGCGTGCTCTCGTTTTGTGTACTCATGTATGATAACGCCACATGTTGATTTGTCTAAATTACACAACAAAGTATTAAGTTATAAAAGCCTTTTGGTAGATTGGTTTCAAAAAAACCGCCTACAGTACCGCTTTGAAATTTTAGAAGATAACGGCTCTGAAAAAGTGTCGTACTATAAAGCCAAACTCTGGATTGACAATAAGGTAGTTGCTTCGGCTCGTGCCACCAACAAAAAAAAGGCTGTTGAAAAGGCGTCGAAACGTGCTTATTTTCAATTTAAACACAAAATTAAATCCATCCAAAGTAGACATTAAGTAGATATTATGCCTGTCAAAAACAAACGCTTTGTTCTGTTTTTGTTACCTATATTAGCACTACCAATATGATGTTAACACACAAGCTAAGCCTAGAACCTGAGGCACACGACCAAGATGTGCTTTGCGTGCATACCGCACTGCCTTCTTATATGTTTGTGTTTAATTTAAACCGCCTTTTAGGGCTTTCATTACGCAGGGGTAAAGAAGATATCAAGCTGGGGGGGTCAACTCAAGGGTATGCCGTCTATGAATTCGATTGTGACGTGTCGCAACAATCTTGGCATGTGGTAGAAAATCACATGACAACAACCAACGATGCCATGGCAAATAGTCTTTTTGAACAAACCGAAAAAAGAGTGTTTTTGTTTCCTGAGCTTGACCATGCCGATCTGCTTGTTTGTGTTAATGGACTTACAGAGGCAATCCTCAAAAAAATTCAATCGTTAGGGCAAGTGATTTCTTGCTATCGCCTGCCAAAACAACTAAACACTATTAAAGAACAACTGACATTTTAACAATGCAAAAAATCAAAAAAACTAAAATCGTAGCTACATTAGGACCTGCTTCATCCAGTCGGGAAGTCATCAAAGATATGATGCTTAATGGCGTTAATGTGTTCAGAATAAATTTCTCTCATGCCGACTATGAAGATGTTTTGGAACGGATTCAACTTATTCGAGAGCTTAACATGGAACTCGGCTTTCATGTGGGCATTCTTGCCGATCTTCAAGGGCCTAAGCTACGTGTAGGGAATATGGCTCCAGATACGCTTGTAGAAGCCGGACAAGAAGTGCGTTTTACAACCGAAAAAGTAGACCTAGGTACCGCCAATGCCATTTATATGAACTACGCTCAATTCCCAAAAGACGTAAGTCCGGGGGAACGTGTTTTGTTAGACGATGGGAAACTTATTTTTGAGGTGCTTGATACCGACAAAAAATCAAGTGTTACTGCACGCGTGGTTCAAGGCGGGGTGTTGAAATCGAAAAAGGGCGTAAATCTTCCCAACACCAAAATTTCGCTTCCTGCACTCACCGAAAAAGACATTAAAGACGCCATTTTTGCTATTAAACAAGATGTAGATTGGATTGCCCTCTCTTTTGTGCGCCACAAGCAAGACATAGAAGATTTACGGGCGTTGATTAAAAAACACGGTGAATACGACATTCCCATCATCTCTAAAATTGAGAAGCCGGAAGCACTAGTAAACATTGAAGAAATCGTTAGGGCCAGTAATGGGCTTATGGTAGCGCGTGGCGATTTGGGGGTAGAAGTCCCTGCAGAAGAGGTGCCATTAGTACAAAAAGAGTTGGTGCAACACGCCAAACGAGCGCGTATTCCTGTAATTGTGGCTACACAAATGATGGAGTCCATGATTGATGGGCTTACACCCACCCGAGCCGAAGTAAACGACGTAGCAAATTCGGTTATGGATGGGGCTGATGCCGTAATGCTTTCAGGCGAAACCTCCGTGGGTAAATATCCCGTTGAAGTCATTCAAACCATGCGAAAAATTGTGGTTAGTGTAGAAAATTCACCACATATTCAAGTGCCCCTTGGTGCGCCACAAAACAAAAACGAACGCTTTATTACCAAATCGGTGTGTTATCATGCCGCAACCATGGCTAACGAAATTGAGGCCAAAGCTATTTGTACACTTACAAATAGTGGCTATACCGCCTATCAAATTTCGGCATGGCGACCCAGCGCATCTATTTTAGTCTTTACGTCCAACAAACGTATTTTGGCACAGGTCAATCTTATTTGGGGGGTTAAAGGCTCTTTATACGAAGGGGATGGGTCTACTGATGACACCGTTAAAGAAGTCAATCAAATTGCCAAAGAAAAAGGCTATGTGGTTGAAGGTGACACACTTATCAATTTGGTGGCAATGCCCGTTGCCGAAAGGGGAATGGTTAATACCCTGCGTGTTTCCACGGTTTAAAACCGAAAACGCAACTGCTCCTCAATAGGGGATTGTTGTTTTTCGTTTTTGAAATTTGATAAGGATACGCCCAACAGGCGAACAGAATCTTGCAATTCTTCTTGATACAACAGCTTTTTGGCTTCTTCTAAAATGAGGCTTCCGTCCGAAATATAAAGCGGCAAGGTCTTGCTTCGTGTTTGAATAACAAAGTCGGAATACTTTATTTTTAAGGTTACTGTTTTTCCGGCAACTTTTTTCTTGCCCATGCGTTTTTGTAGTGCCGCAACAATTTCTGCTAGCCGCGCTTCCATGTAGATTTCACTAGACAGGTTTTTAGAAAAGGTCCGTTCTGCTCCTACTGATTTTGCAATGCGCGTAGGCTTTACTTCGCTAGTGTGAATGCCTCGCACCACATGGTAATAATATCCGCCCGACTTCCCGAATTTTTCGTTGAGTTCCTCAAGACTGCGCTTTTTTAAATCTGCTCCGGTATAAATCCCCAACCGATACATTTTGTCGGCGGTTACTTTTCCAATGCCGTGAAACTTCCGAACGTCCAAGGCTTCCATAAAAGACAGCACCTCCTCTGGGGGAATGGTTTTTTGTCCATTGGGTTTGTTGTAGTCACTCGCTACTTTTGCCAAAAACTTATTGATGGAAATCCCTGCTGAGGCGGTAAGTTGAGTTTTGGCTTGAATTTTATCCCGTATTTCCGTGGCAATTTGCGATGCCGATCCCATTCCCTTTTTGTTTTGGGTTACGTCCAAATAGGCTTCGTCCAGCGAAAGTGGCTCTACCAAATCGGTGTACTCGTAAAAAATTTCGCGAATCTGCTGGGAAACTTCCCGATAGCGCGCCCCGTTGGATGGCACAAAAATCAGGTCGGGACATAGCTTTTTGGCTTGCCTGCCCGACATGGCACTACGCACCCCAAAGGGGCGCGCCTCATAGCTTGCGGCTGCCACCACCCCACGCTCGGACCCTCCGCCCACAGCAATGGGCTTCCCCCGAAGTTCGGGGTTGTCCAACTGCTCTACCGAGGCAAAAAACGCATCCATATCGATATGCACAATCTTGCGAATGGGAAAATCCATACGTAAAAATACAGGTTTGCCTGTGTTATTAGTACTTTTGACACATGGAAACACAACGACAGAAAAAAATCAATGCGCTTTTGCGACAAGAAATAACCGCCCTTTTACAAGGTGCTATCCGGGCGCAAGGGGTTAAAAACTTGGTGCTTTCGGTCTCCAAAGTGGGCATAACCGTTGACCTAAGTGTGGCGAAAGTCTATCTGTCTATTTTTCCGCACAACAAAGCCAAAGAAGTACTAAACGGTATTAAGAGCAACAAAAATGTCCTTAAACACGATTTGGCACAGCAGCTGCGCAACGACTTGCGCAAAGTGCCCGACCTGATTTTTTACTTGGACGATTCCCTCGAATATATCGATGCGATTGAGGCTTCGCTGACCCGCAAAAACGACCCTTTGAAAAAATAAAATGCGCTTTATCCGCTTACTTGCGTTACGCTACACCTTTGGGCTACGGAAAAAAGTAGCGGTAACGCTCATTAGCAGATTTGCAGCTTTTGTGGTAGGCGTAGCCGTTTTTGCCTTTTTTATTGTGCTTTCCGTCTTTGGCGGATTGCGCGAATTTGGATTGGAATTCACGCACGCTTTTGACCCCGACATTTATATCGAATCTACAAAAGACCCCTATATTAATACAGAAGATGATGCGCTTGCGGTGCTAAAAACACAACCCGAGATTAGCCTTGTTTCCGCTACGCTTTCCCAAGAAATGATGCTACGCTTTGAAGACCGTACGGCTTTTGCCAACATTATCGGGGTAGACAGTTTGTTTCGTCGCGTGGTTTCTGGCGAAACCATGGTAGGCGAATGGGTTGAACCCAACGCCTATGAACTCGTTTTGGGTATTGGTGTATTGTCACAACTTGACGGGTCTGCCGACGACCACCCCGAAGGGGTAACCCTTTT
>CAZSSZ010000082.1:0-6103 GCA_964609755.1 uncultured Flavobacteriaceae bacterium
AATGCCTTCGACTTCCAGCCCTAAATCGGTAAGCATGGTACCAACTTCTGTTGCGCTTAGGTCTGTTTTGATAAATTCGCGAAGCCAATTAAACGAGATATGCATGAGTGTTATTTAAGCTGCAAAGATACAATTAAGAAGTTTTTATTTTACTCCCTATCCAATGTACTTCCAAATCGTTTTTCCTTGTTGGGTTAATGCCAGTGCGGTACGTAAAATTTTATTTTCTTCCAACGCCAAAGTGGGGTCATTTAGCAGCAATGTATCTACAGCATGCCGCACGGTTTTAAGCAAATCGCCATCTTTTTTTAGATTGGCAATAAGAAAAGGCAGCATACCGCTTTGCTGGGTCCCCATAAGGTCTCCAGGACCACGAAGTGACAAATCTACTTCGGCAAGTTCAAAACCGTCTTGAGTGCGTACCATGGTTTGAATACGTGTTTGCGCGTCCTGACTGAGTTTGTTCCCCGTCATTAGAATGCAGTAGCTTTTACTGGCGCCACGCCCCACGCGTCCACGCAACTGATGCAATTGTGAAAGTCCAAAGCGCTCGGCACTTTCGATAATCATCACGCTGGCATTGGGGACATTAACGCCTACCTCGATAACCGTAGTGGCGACCATAATTTGTGTTTTTCCCGACACAAAACGCTCCATTTCGTAAGCTTTGTCTTCAGCATTCATTTTTCCATGAACAATACTCACTTGGAAATCGGGGAGTGGGAATTCACGGACAACACTTTCGTAGCCGTCCATCAAATCTTTATAATCTAATGCGCTGGACTCTTGAATGAGCGGATATACTATATAAATTTGCCTACCCTTTGCGATTTCTTCTCGCATAAACTGAAAAATCGCTAACCGTTTGCTGTCAAACCTGTGCAGTGTGGTGATGGGTTTTCGTCCTGGAGGGAGTTCATCAATCACAGACAAATCCAAATCGCCGTAGGCGGTCATTGCCAATGTGCGGGGTATGGGGGTTGCTGTCATCACCAATACGTTGGGAGGGATGTTGTTTTTTCGCCACAGTTTGGCACGCTGTGCTACGCCAAAGCGGTGTTGCTCATCCACAATGGCAAGACCTAGTTTATGAAAAGTAACGGGTTCTTCTAGTACCGCATGTGTTCCAATCAAAATGTGTAGTGCACCACTGGCTAGGTCTTCCAATAAAGGAATGCGTTCGCTTTTCTTTACCGACCCTGTGAGTAACCCAACATTGATATTGAGGGGTTTTAAAAGTTCTTGAATACCAGCAACATGCTGTTGCGCTAAAATTTCGGTGGGGGCTACCAGCGTGGCTTGCATGCCGTTGTCTATTGCCATGAGCATACACAACACGGCTACGATAGTTTTTCCCGAACCTACATCACCTTGTAGCAAGCGATTCATCTGTGCCTCGCTTTTTAAGTCTGTTCTGATTTCACGAACCACACGCTTTTGCGCTTCAGTAAGCGGAAAGGGAAGGTGATGGTGAAAAAAGGTATTGAAATACGCCCCAATATTGGGAAAAGAAATTCCTTTTAACTGTTGTTTGCGGTGCAATTTTTTTAGCCCCAATTGAAGCTGTACAAAAAACAATTCCTCAAATTTCATGCGATACTGCGCCTGAGCGAGTACCTCCTGTGTTTGTGGAAAGTGAAGTGTTGTCAGCGCAATATTTTTGTCCATTAACCTATAGTCTTGCAGCAATTTTGGTGATAACACCTCTTGAATTCCAGCATTTATTTCCTCAAATAAATGCCCCACAATCTGGCGTATTACCCGCTGACTGATGCCGCTTTTAAGTAGGGCTTCAGTAGATGCATACACGGGTTGAAAATTTCCTTTGCGTTGTTCGTGGTCTTCCACAAGTTCTAGTTCGGGATGGGCGATGGAACATTTTTTCCCAAACCAATTCAACCTACCAAAAGCAACATAAGGCGTATTGAGTTGTAATGATTTTTGAATCCATTGATGTCCGCGAAACCATACCAATTCCATACTGCTTTGTCCGTCTGAAAAGGTTGCCACAAGTCTACTTCCGCGTTTTTGCTTTACGGTTTCTAGTTGCGTAATCCGACCCACTACTTGTACCTCAGCAGTGGTTCTGGGAACTTGTCCGGGGGTGTAGTGTTGTGTTCTGTCAATATAACGATGTGGAAAAAAATACAGCAAATCCTGTAGCGTGTGAATCCCTAACTCTTTTTTGAGCAATTGTGCTCGGTTTGGTCCAACGCCTTTCAGGTAATCTATCGGTTTTTGTAGCAGTACCGCCATAAAAAACGAAGATAGCAGTTTCCTGTTAATAACTATTTGTTTTGGGGCTTTATCATCCGTACGGCATTGGTTATTTTCACTTTCAAATCAATCCTTTGGAAGACTACCTCCAACTCCTTAATGAAGCTCAACAAAAACCCACGGTTCACAAAGACGGACCGCTGATGGTTATTGCCGGGGCAGGCTCAGGAAAAACTCGTGTACTGACCTACCGTATTGCCTATTTGATGCAACAGGGCGTAGATGCGTTTTCCATTCTATCCCTGACCTTTACCAATAAGGCTGCTCGTGAAATGAAGGAGCGTATTGCTCAAATTGTAGGGGAGAGTGAGGCCAAAAACTTATGGATGGGTACCTTTCACTCGGTCTTTGCACGTATCCTTCGTGCCGAAGCCGATAAGCTGGGCTATCCGTCTAGCTTTACGATTTACGATACCCAAGACTCCGAACGCTTGCTGTCATCTGTTATTAAAGAACTGAATTTAGACAAAGATCTCTACAAGGTAAAGCAGATTCGTTCTCGAATTTCATCGTTTAAAAACAGTTTGATTACCGTGCGTGCCTACTATAATAACCCCGAACTCATAGAGGCTGACAGAGAATCCAAACGTCCGGAAATGGGTGCTATTTACAAAGAATACGTGGACAGATGCTTTAAAGCAGGTGCCATGGATTTTGATGATTTGTTACTCAAAACCAACGAGCTCTTGAATCGTTTTCCTGAAGTACTTGC
Organism: uncultured Flavobacteriaceae bacterium; assembly: GCA_964609755.1. Classification (GTDB taxonomy): domain Bacteria; phylum Bacteroidota; class Bacteroidia; order Flavobacteriales; family Flavobacteriaceae; genus UBA7446. Next base: position 2,990 of record CAZSSZ010000082.1, read on the forward strand.
CAAATACCAAGAACGTTTTCGCTATATTTTGGTAGATGAGTATCAAGATACAAACCACTCTCAATACCTGATTGTTCGCGCCTTGGCAGACCGTTACCAAAATGTTTGTGTGGTGGGCGACGATGCTCAGAGTATTTATGCGTTTCGTGGGGCAAACATTCAAAACATCCTCAATTTTCAACGCGATTATTCCGATGCAGAAGTCTACCGACTAGAACAAAACTATCGCTCGTCGGGAATGATTGTGCAGGCGGCAAATGCTGTGATTGCGCACAACCAAAACCGATTGGAAAAAAACGTTTGGACAGCTAACCCAGAGGGGCATAAAATTATCATTCATCGAAGTCCAACCGACGGGGAGGAGGGGCGCTATGTGGCTGGAGATATTTTTGAACGCGCCATGCAAAGTCAGCTGGGGTACGAGAATTTTGCCATTCTTTACCGTACCAATGCACAATCTCGCGCCATGGAAGACTCCCTGCGAAAGCGCAATATTCCCTACAGGGTATATGGTGGAGTTTCGTTTTACCAGCGTAAAGAAATCAAAGATGTGTTGGCGTATTTACGCCTGTTGATAAACCCCAACGATGAAGAAAGTCTTAAACGCATTATCAATTATCCTATGCGGGGCATTGGGCAAACCACTGTGGATAAGCTCATTGTTGCTGCCAAACAGCATGAACGCACCCTGTATGACGTATTGGCACAGGTGCAAGAACTGCCGTTAAACATCAACGCCGGGACCCGCACCAAACTGCAAAACTTCTATACCATGATTGAATCGTTCAGAACGCAACTGGACACTTCAGACGCATTTGAGTTGGCAGATTTGGTTACAAAGAAAGTGGGCTTGGTTACTGAACTTAAAAAAGAGGGAACACCCGAAGCCATAACACGAGTTGAAAACATAGAGGAGTTACTCAACGGGATTAAAGATTTTGTGGAAGGGCAGCGTGAGCTTGCCGATGCTACCGGGTCGTTGGTTGAGTTTTTGGAAGATGTAGCCCTTGCTACTGATTTTGACAACGAAGTAAAAGACGAAAATGCGGTTTCGCTGATGACCATTCACTTGGCAAAGGGATTGGAATTTCCAAACGTGTATATCGTAGGGTTGGAAGAAGATTTATTTCCCTCTGCCATGAGCGTAAACACCCGAGCCGAGTTGGAAGAAGAACGCCGCTTGTTTTATGTAGCGCTCACTCGCGCCGAAAAACGAGTTACCCTTACCTATACGCTTTCGCGCTACCGTTGGGGAAAGATTATCGATGCAGAGCCGAGCCGTTTTTTATCGGAACTGGACGAAAATTGTGTAGACAATCAGGTGGTACAAGACGATTATGTCTTTAAGCCCATGATGGATACCTCTGTTTTTGATGCCCCTGATCCAAATCGTGTGCGGTTTAAATCCTTACAGATAAAGAAGCCTGCGGCGGCGGTACCGCCAAAACCTAAAATGAAAGCGGTCTCGAAGGCTACAGATAGCACACCCACGCTTAACCTCTCCGAAATACAACAGGGCGCAAGGGTTTCGCACAGTCGGTTTGGATTTGGTACGGTTATCAATCTGGAGGGTGCCGGTAACGATGCCAAGGCACTCATCCGCTTTGACCAACAGGGAGACAAAAATTTACTTCTGCGTTTTGCGAAACTGAAAATCCTCTCATAAAAAAAGCAGCCCGAAGGCTGCTCTTAGTTTTTTAAGAAGATGGGCCTATTTTGAAGCCGCTTCCACGCCTTTTTCTAACAAATCGAAGAACTGATCAAGTTTTGGCAATACTACGATACGTGTTCTGCGGTTTCGCGCACGTCCATCAAGGGTTTCGTTATCTGCAACAGGGATGTATGAACTACGCCCGGCAGCGGTCATACGGGCGGGATCAACCAAGAAATCGTTTTGTAATATGCGTACCACGGCAGCAGCACGTTTGACACTCAAATCCCAATTGTCAACAAGCACACTGCTGTCCTTTTTAACAGGAACATTATCCGTGTGTCCTTCAACCATAAATTCCAAATCTGTTTTGTCGTTAATCACACGCGCTACTTTACCAAGTACTTCTTTGGCACGTTGTGTTACCGTATAGCTTCCGCTGCGGAATAGTAATTTGTCAGATATAGAAATAAATACTACACCTTTTTCAACATTCACTTCAATATCGGAATCGTTGATATCCACCAATGCCCCTTTAAGGCTGGTAACCAAAGCAAGGGTAACCGAATCGCGGCGTGTAACGGCATCTTGCATGCGGGTGATGCGCATATCCTTTTCTTTTAGTGACTCAAGGGAGCGCTCTAGGTTTTCAGCACCTTTTTGGGAAAGTGTTGTTAGATTGCCCATGTTGTTGATAAGTTCCTGGTTGTTAGACTTTAAGAAACTTATCTGGTCGCGTAAGGCAGCTACTGTAGCATCGCTTTTGGCTTTTTCGTCTATGCACGAATTGAGCCTTACTGTGGCAGAATTGAGCAAGTCTTTCGTTTCTTTATGACTGGACTCTAGCGCACTGTATTTTTTTTGGGATACACACGAAGTTAGTAGTGCCGGAATGGCGAGTAACAAGATTAGGATTTTTTTCATTATCAAATTTATTTATGTTGTAAAATTACTAGAAAAACGTCTATCAGGGGTGTTTTCTTGTGTTAATGTTATGAAAAAAAATAATAGCTCATTTAATTTTACTAAATTTAACCAAATCTTATTGACACAACAATGAAGTTTTTAAAAAAATATTATCCCATCCTTTTGGCTTTTATCAGTTTTGTGTATTCTGTGTATTTATGGTTTACCGGTAACGAGTTGGAGGGAATTTATGTAGGGCTATGGCCCATCACGATACTGGGTTTTGCTATTGCCATCAGACAACGAAGAAGCCATGACAAATAAAATCATGTTTTTTTTCGGCTTGGCTATAGTGGCGGTTTATAGCTATTTTTTGTTGAGTATTGTTACGAGCCAGTATAAGGCAAAACGCAGAAATGCTGCGGATGCCTACGATGTGTATGATGCAGACGGTATGGGAAATCAGGGCAGAGTGCCCAATAAAAAGCCCAAAAACAGGGCGTAGATTAAGGTTTTATTTCCCAATACATACTGTGCTTTTTGTTTTTACGACATTG
>CAZSSZ010000083.1:0-6052 GCA_964609755.1 uncultured Flavobacteriaceae bacterium
TAAAGTCTAAACGCAACAGAGTAGTGCCTGTGCCATTATATGTCCGTAAACAGCTCGTAAAAGGCAATAGCAATGACAACATATTCACAGGAAGTAGTAAGCCTTATAGTAGTAGCTATTTCTCGCTTGTTTGGAAGCGATTTAAGAGGTTATATAAAGAGATTGATAGCGATGTTACGCTTTACTCATTTAGGCACTCAGGGGCAATAGAAATATTCAAAAGAACAGGGTCTTTACACAAGCTACAAAGCGCTATGGGGCATTCAAGTTTAAATGTATCCCTAACCTACTTAAGAGGATTAGAAGTAGCAGAACTAAAAGAAAGTGATATGCCTATAATTTAATTGTTTAAATTTGTATAACTAAAAACAATACGATGAAAAAAATAATTTTATTAACACTATTACTGTCTTATTTCGGATATTCTCAGCTTAATGTTGAGGTTGGTTATAACAACACAACAGGTTCTATAGATATGAATTTATTGGGAACTCAAATGTCATACGACGCTTCTTCAGACGACATCTACTTGGGAGCTTCTTATAATATTTCATTAAATGAAACACTTTTCATACAACCCGCTTTATTTTTTGGTGGAGAAATGACACATATTCCAATTTCTTTAGGCTATATAACTTCTGAAAAACTAAACCTTTTAGCAGGGTTGTCCTCTCTTAGTACTTCAGAGGGAGGAATGGGACTTAAAAAAAGTGCCATAGGCATAAATTTAGGTGCAACGTATAAGATATCAGAAACAATGGGATTGAACCTGCGTTATCATTCGGATTTATCAAACAGGCTTGAAGATACTTCGATTTGGGGGGATAGTGAATTAAAAATATCCTCATTAAAGTTTGGGCTTTCTTACGCATTCTAATCAACAATTAGTAGTGGTTTTAAGGGGGCAGTTAGCCCCTTTTTTATTACTCTTTTAATAACAGGGTCATTACACAAGCTACAAAGCGCTATGGGGCACTCATCTTTAAATGTATCCTTAACTTACTTAAGAGGTTTAGAGGTTGCTGAACTTGAGGAAAGTGATATGCCTTTGATTTAATTGTATAAATTTGTATAACTAAAAACAATACGATGAAGAAACTATTACTCTTATTATTGATTGCACCTGTTTTGGGGTTTGGACAGGTGTTAGACAAAAAGGTGGCGAGAATTGCAAAAAAAAATATTGAAATATTTTTAAGCACTAAATATAACTCCAGCCAACCAATTATTGTTGTTGCAAAAAAAGGCAATAGAAAAGTTTCAGATAAAGACGATGGGATAGCAAACTATATAACAAATGCTTTAATGCAATTTGGGAAGGATGTAATCAATCAAGGTGAGGGAAACACACTTGAATTTACAATTAAATGGGCCGCAGCTGACGAATTAAAAAGGCTATCAGCTACTATATATAATTCTAACTCAAGTGTGGTAGGTACGATTACATATAACGGACCATACATCCCAAACAACCAAATGAATATTTCAAAAGCTATTGCCTACAAGTTGGTCAGTAACGAATAAATAAATCCCTAACCTACTTAAGAGGATTAGAAGTAGTAGAACTAAAAGAAGAAGATATGTCTATGGTTTAGCCCTTGTAGGAAAAGATTACATATGCGTTCATAAATATCTTTGATTGTGAAAAAGTAATACTTGAAAACAGTAATAATCAGTTGTAACTTTGGTGGGTAGTGGGAATGCATTACAGTAAATCATACTTGTTATATATAATTAACAACTATTTTACATCAACAATATACTGTAAGATGTTTAAGTGTTTAGATAATATATCGTTTCCTACTACATAATACTTCTTATTATAAATAGCTTTATATATAGAGTTGTATACAGGATAAAACTATTTAATAAACATCCAAAATCTATCTGTTTACGTTATATGCTACAGAAACATAATTTAACTATATGCCCTTTAATAGCAATACAGCAAGAGTAGCAGGACAAAAGAGTAAGAGAGGAAAAGCTAAGTATACTACTGAGATACGAGATAAGCTAAATAACTTAACAGACTACTTAATACAAGACTTAAACATAAAAGACTTAGACACTAATGAAAAGTTAGCATTACTAAGAATACTGCTCGCATATACGCTCCCTAAACCAAAAATAGATAACGAAGTACAAGAGCAGAAGCACTTCACAGTTGAGGTTGTTGATAATTTAGTATAAGACATTTATATTTGGATATGGAATTAGGCATCTCAAAAGAAGTTATAGTGGGTATTGCTGTATTCATTTATGGCTTAGTACTTTATTTGTTATTTAGACCAAAAAAATAACAGTTGCCAAATAGTTGCCAAGAATTAGTAGCTTTACATCAAGTTCTTTGCTAAGTTTTCTAAAGAAAAAACCCTCCTCAACAGAGAAGGGCTTGAAGGTTAATGTGTGATGTAGCGATTACTACTTGCTCCCCCTCTTGGGCTCGAACCAAGGACCCTCTGATTAACAGTCAGATGCTCTAACCAACTGAGCTAAGGAGGAAAATGTGCGCAAATATAAATTTTATTTACAAGCTATCAAACGACTCGCTAAAGAAAATCACCCCGTTAAAAAACGGTACAAATCATTCCCGTTGGCATAGACAAAAAGTGCCAACAATAAGAACAATCCTATCATTTGAGCGTACTCTAATACTTTTTGATGTGGCTTGCGTCCCGTGAGCATTTCATAGGTCAAAAACACCACATGTCCGCCGTCCAATGCTGGAATAGGCAACACATTCATAAACGCCAAAATAATGGAGATTAATGCCGTACGCTCCCAAAATACACGCCAATCCCATTTGGAAGGAAACAAACTGGCAATAGTCCCAAAACCCCCCAATTGGCTTGCGCCCTTTTTGGTGAATATAAATTTAAACTGTGCCACATAATCGTATAGTGTCCAATACCCATACGCAAAACCTTGTTTGATACTTTCTGCAGCTCCATACGAAACTTCCGAGGTTTGCGGGCGTGTGTCTTGAACGTAAAATCCAAGTGGGGTGTCTTTTGTACCCTCTACATAGAGAATTTGTTCCTGACCCGCACGCTCAATTCGTAGTGAAACCCGTTCCGTTTCACGGTTTTCGATGACTTGACGAATTTTCATCCATGAAGTAAATGCTTCTCCGTTTACTCCTAAAATAAGATCATTGGGCAACATTCCTGCAAGGGATGCTGGTGAATCCGCAACAACCTCCTCTACAATAGCTGGCATGCTTGGAATCAACGTAAACATTTCGCCCGAAGCAAACAATTGCTTTCCAAAACCTTCTGGAACTCGAATAGCCGCTTTTTCACCATTGGTGCGCTGTACTTCAACAGATGTCGCGCCTCGTAAAAATAGCCATTTATTTACGTCCATGGCATCTTCTAAAACAATCCCGTCCACGTTTAGCACTTTATCGCCATCGGCAAAACCAATGGCTTGTGCTTGTGGGGTAGGCGAAAGTCCATATGTCAAAGCATCGTTAGTAATTACCGTCCTGCCCCAGACAAACATCACCATCATGTATATCAAAAAGCCTAGGATTAAATTTACGGTGACACCGCCTAGCATGATAATCAGACGTTGCCAGGTGGGCTTGGCTCTAAACTCCCACGGTTGTGCCGGAAGTGCCATTTGTTCGGTGTCCATACTTTCGTCAATCATCCCCGAAATTTTGACATAACCCCCTAGCGGAAGCCATCCGATACCATAAACGGTTTCGCCTATTCTCTTTTTGAACAGTGAAAATTTAACATCAAAAAAAAGGTAAAATTTCTCAACGCGGGTTTTAAAAAGTTTGGCAGGAATAAAATGCCCTAGCTCGTGAAGAACAATAAGCAAGGAAAGACTTAAAATGAGTTGTCCGCCTTTGATAAGAAAAAGCTCCATGGGAAAAATTTAGTTTTCAAATGTACGAGATTTGAACGAGCTTTAAAACGCCCTAGGTTGTATCTTTGCCACATGGAATTGGGACGTTTTTTTGCGAAGTTTAAAAAACTGGCTTGGGTATTGTTTGGCTTATCAGTACTCATAGTAGGGATGTTCTATATGGCATTAAAGCCTCAGCAAGTGTTGCCAATATATCAGCCTGCCATGGTAACCCCCGAACTGGTAGATGAAAGCATCCAATACGTCAAAAAATACCACACCATTGCCCCCTTTTCCATGACCAACCAAAACGGAGAAACCATTACCGAAAAAGCCTACGAAAACCACATTTATGTTGCCGATTTCTTCTTTACAACCTGTCCGAGTATTTGTCCCATCATGACTAAAAACATGTTTGCGCTACAAGAAAAATTAGCCGATTTTCCACAAGTAAAGCTGTTGTCGTTTAGCGTTACTCCCGAAATAGACTCCGTAGCTCAACTTAAACGCTATGCGCTTAAAAACAAGGTGGACGACGCGCGTTGGAATCTGGTAACAGGAAGCAAAAAAGAAATCTATGAATTGGCACGCAAATCGTATTTGGTGGTAAAAGACGATGGCGACGGTGGTCCTTACGATATGATTCACACCGAAAATTTTGTGCTAGTAGACACTCAAAAACGTATTCGTGGCTATTACGATGGCACGCAAGCCTCCGCCGTGGAAGATATTCTTGAGGATATTAAGGTGTTGGCTGGGGAAAAGTAACATTTATCATATATAAGTAACGGACTTTAATGTACATTTGCTCTTTAAAATTAGTCTAAATAAATGAGTTTGACCCTTTCAGATTTAGCTGTTGGTGATGTTGCCGTAATCGAGTCTTTCGAGGTGGAGCAACTCCCCATGAAGCTTATCGAAATGGGCTGCTTGCCTGGAAATGAGGTGGGGCTATTGCAACTGGCACCCCAAAGCGATCCGCTGTATCTCAATATTTCGGGAGCACATTTAGCCATTCGCCGCGAAACCGCAGCATGTATTAATGTCCGCAAATTGAATGAGTAAAAACATCAACGTTGCGCTAATCGGAAATCCCAATACCGGAAAGTCTTCGGTGTTTAATCACCTCACAGGACTCAATCAAAAAACAGGAAACTACCCGGGCATTACCGTTGAAAAAAGACAGGGCGTATGTCGCCTACCCCGGGGAGTAAAAGCACGTATTTTAGACCTGCCGGGCACCTACAGCCTAAACGCCTCATCGCTAGACGAAAATGTAGTGGTTGAGCTACTCCTCAATAAAAAAGACAAGGACTTTCCCGACGTGGCTGTGGTGGTATCAGACGTGGAAAACCTGAAACGAAATTTGTTGCTGTTTACCCAAATCAAAGACCTCAACATTCCCACTATTTTGGTCATCAATATGTCGGACCGTATGCGCCGTAAGGGCATCAGTATCGACACCCACAACATGGAACAACTCCTACATACAAAAGTAGCGCTTGTTAGTGCCCGAAAAAATGAGGGAATTGACGTAGTAAAACAACACATTGCCGCCTACAAAACCCTATCCACTACGCCCTGTGTTGCCATTGATCAAATCGATACTGAGTATTTCGAATCCCTTCGCAATACCTTCCCCAATCAATCACTATACAAATTGTGGCTGGTGATTACGCAAGATGTAAACTTTGCCAAAGTTGAGCGTAAAAAAATGGAAGCGCAAGATGCCGGGCATATTCGAACTGCCTCGTTCCTGAAACGACTTCAACAAAAAGAAACCATAAAACGCTATCAGTTTATCAATGGTGTATTAAAAGAGTGCTACGTAAAAAACTTCCAAAAAGCTACCGATTTGCGCGGAAGACTAGACCGTGTGCTCACACACAAGGTTTGGGGTTTTGTAATTTTCTTTGTGATTTTACTCACCATTTTTCAAGCCCTATACGATTGGAGTAGCGTCCCTATGGACTTTATTGATGCCACATTTGCACACTTTAGCGATTGGGCAAAAACGGCACTCCCTTCGTGGTTGGCACCAAACCTCATTGCCGAAGGCATTATCCCTGGACTTGGGGGGATTGTCATTTTTGTGCCGCAAATTGCCATGCTGTTTTTGTTTATTTCCATTTTGGAGGAAACAGGCTATATGAGCAGGGTGGTCTTTATCATGGACAGGGTAATGCGGCGTTTT
>CAZSSZ010000084.1:0-6037 GCA_964609755.1 uncultured Flavobacteriaceae bacterium
CCTCCTGAAGAACGTATTTTACGAGGATTTCACGATGTGCGTATTTTTAAAGAAGACCTTAGTGGGAAGACGGATTCTATTCATTTTAATCAAAAAATTGGTCGCGCCAAACTAATTCGCAAACCGCTAACTGATAAAGAAATACAGTTTTTAACACCGCAAGAAATTGCACAGCGAAACCCCATTTTGTGGTCTGATGAAAGTCAAATGACGGGTGATGAAATCCATCTTACTATAGACACCGAAAAAGAGGTGTTGGATTCGTTATTGATTTACAACAACGCCTTTGTAGTTGAACAAGACAGTTTGGACGCAAAGAATTTTAATCAAATCAAAGGCTTACAACTCAAAGGAAAATTTAAGGGAAGTAGTCTAGAGACGGTAGACGTTATCCAAAACACGGAAATGGTGTATTACCTCTACGACGACGAAACCCTTGACCTTGTAGGGATTGACAAAGCTATTTGCAGTGCGCTACGTCTTACCTTTGAAGACAGCGGCATAGACAAAGTAACCTTTTTCACCAATCCAGATGGGACTGTTTATCCTCCAAAAGAACTCCCCGAAAACACGCGCCAATTGTTGGGGTTTGCGTGGCGAGAAGAAGAACGCATCAACAAAAAAGAAGACCTATTTCACGGGGTAGACTTGGAGCAATTCTCGATGCAAGTTTTTCCTGAATTACTACCATCTGTGGCTAAAAAAGAACCGTAATCGTCAATGGCATCTCTAGCGTCTTTGTTTAAAAAACACCATGCACAAACCACTCCTTACCCCATGGGGTTGGAAATTGTTCGCGCTAAAGGCTGCTATTTATATGACCAAGACAACAAAAAATATTTGGATTTAGTGGCAGGGGTTTCTGCATGTAGTTTGGGGCATCGGCACCCCAAAGTAGTACGCGCCATAAAGAGCCAACTGGGAAAATACTTGCACGTAATGGTATATGGGGAATTTGTGCAACGCGAACCTGTGTTACTTACAAAATTATTAGCAGATCATCTTCCGGATCCATTGGATACCACTTACCTTACCAATTCGGGAACCGAAGCCATTGAGGGAGCACTAAAGCTTGCCAAACGCGTAACAGGTCGTGCTGAAGTTGTGGCAGCAAAAAATGCTTATCACGGCAACACCATGGGAGCCATGAGCGTAATGGGCTATGAAGAACGAAAAAGTGCTTTTCGTCCGTTGATTCCTGGAACAACCTTTATTGAATTTAACAACCTTGAGGATCTTGAGAAGATAACTACCAAAACCGCAGCGGTAATTTTGGAAACCATCCAAGGAGGCGCAGGTTTTATTCTACCAGAAAAAGACTATCTAGTGCATGTAAAACGCCGCTGTGAAGAAGTTGGTGCGTTACTGATTTTAGATGAAATTCAGCCTGGAATGGGTAGAACTGGAAAGTTATTTGCCTTTATGGATTACGGAATTGTCCCTGATATTTTGGTTACGGGCAAAGGTTTGGGAGGTGGTCTTCCTGTAGGGGCTTTTATTGCGTCGCAACAGCATATGGCAAAGTTAAAAGAATCTCCTGCGTTGGGACACATTACTACTTTTGGAGGCAATCCGGTTATTGCAGCCGCCTGCAGAGCAACACTTTCTACTATCATTAGAGGGAATTTAATAACAAAAACTCTTGAAAAAGAACTGCTTTTTAGAAAATACCTTGTTCATCCTAAAATCAAAGAAATTAGAGGTATGGGCTTGATGTTAGCATTGCTAATGGAATCTCCTGAAGTGGCGCAACATCTTGTAAAACAAGCACTTGAAAAAGGAGTTTTGCTTTTCTTTTTACTTTTTGAACCCAAGGCGGTACGCATCTCTCCCCCGCTTACCATTTCAGAAAAACAAATCAAACAAGGTTGTGGTGCGATTATTGAAGTACTCGACAATCTAAACTGTTGATTACTTTGTTGAAAATTATAGTAACGCTTACCCGAACCCTTAAAATCTATGGTTAGATTTATAATATAAATCATTTTATGGATTTTTCTTTTGATGATTTCGCTGATTTGCCCGTGTCTCGATTCGAATCGATGCTCAAAACCAATGAGATTCATTTTTTTGATGCCACCGAATTTGAAGAAATAGGTCAATACTATATTGATATGGCAGATTTGCAAATGGCAAAAAAAGCCATTGAAGTAGGACTTGGTCAACACCCGGAGTCTACAGAACTCACCTTGCTTCTTGCTGAGTATTACATCCTAACCAACAACTTTGAAGAAGCGCGCCTTATTTTAGAAAATGTTTTAGCCCTTGAGCCTTACAATGAGTTTACCTATCAACACTTGGCTGTAATACATTCGAAAAGCAATGAACATCTAAAAGCTATTGAAGCCTTAAAAAAGGGGTTGTCATGTACAAATGAACATCACTACGATTTTTATTCCCTTTTGGCCATGGAGCATTTATTTCTAGATGAGTACTTTATGGCAAAAGAATATTTTGTCAAGTGTTTGGAAGAGGATGTTAATGATAATCATGCGTTGTATAACATCATTTATTGTTATGAGTCTTTAAACGATATTGATGGTGCAATAAGCTACATGAATTCATTCTTAGACAAAGACCCCTACAACGAGGTGGCATGGCATCAATTGGGCAGGCAGTATAGCGCAAAAAAAATGCATGAACAAGCAATTACTGCTTTTGATTTTGCTATTATTTGTGATGACACCTTCATAGGTGCCTATCTTGAACTGGGTAAAGCATTAGAACAATTAGAACGCTATAATGAAGCCATAAATCACTTCGAAATGACCCTAAGCATTGACGACCCAACTGCTTTTGCACTGTTGCGCATTGGGGCATGCCACTTAAAATTAGGTAACGAGCTACTGGGTGTTAAATTTATTAAAAGAGCCATTCACGAAGACCCACTTCTTGACAAAAGCTGGATTACGCTTTGTGACTATTACTTGAGTAAAAATGCCTATGCAAAGGTGCTGCATTACATAAAAAAGGCTGTGAAAATTGATAGTGGTAATGTTCATTTTTGGCGGTTTTATGCCCAAGCAAACAAGGGATTGGGTTTGTTGGAGGAAGCTCATTTGGCGTATGAGCAGTTGGTGAATTATGGCGATTACGAAGTGCAAACTTGGTTAGACTGGGCAGGTGTATTACTACGACTTCAAGAATATGAAAAAGGCATTAAAATTATGCGTCAAGGAATTGAATTCCACCCTGAAAATAGTCAACTGCATTATATGCTAGCAGGATTTTACATGATGCAAGCAAAGGCTAGCGAAGCCTCGTTCTTTTTGAAAAACGCCTATGCCATAAACCCTAAAGATCTTGATGTGTTTTATGAAACGTTCCCCAGTTCTCGAACCGCACATCTGGTAAAAGATACCTTATCGCTTTCATAGTTTGTTCGTAGCTATTTGCTTAGCTTTACAGCAAAATCACCTTAACAGAATAAATGAAACAGGGAGTCCAACACTTAATTGTCGTTTACTTAAAAGGTGTGGCTATGGGTGCCGCCGATGTGGTTCCCGGCGTATCGGGGGGTACTATTGCACTTATTACGCATATTTATGAACGTTTAATACGTGCCGTTGACACCCTATCTTTACGACTTATTTTACAACTTTTCTCGAACAAACGACAAGAAGCCTGGACCAAACTAGATGGTAGCTTTTTAATTGCCTTAACACTAGGCATCGGAACAAGTATTCTGCTCCTCACTAGAGGTATTTCTTGGTTGTTAGAAAACCACCCCGTTCCACTTTGGGCATTCTTTTTTGGTCTTATTTTAGGCAGTGCCTTTATACTAAAAAACACCATTTCACACTGGAATACAAGTACCCTTTTGGCACTTCTTGTGGGTGCAGTAATTGCTTTTGGTGTAGGGCTTATTTCGCCAAGCACGGGTTCTGAAAACCTAGTGTATTTGTTTTTTTGTGGTATGTTGGTTGTGATTGCCATGATACTTCCTGGCATTTCTGGTGCATTTATTTTAATCCTACTAGGCGCATACAGTACAGCTTTAGAAACCGTAGAGCAGCTAAAAGCCTTTGCTCTTGAGGGAATTCTTGTTTTTGTGGTGATGGCTTCGGGTGGATTGGTAGGTTTAAAAGCATTCTCAAAACTCCTAAGGTGGCTATTTTCGAATTACAAAAACATAGTTTTGGCTGCCATGACTGGTTTTCTATTGGGTTCACTTTACAAAGTTTGGCCATGGAAAAAAGTTGTTGAATACCACACCAACAGTCAGGGCGAAGAAACGCCATTGAGCACAATTGCTGTACTGCCCAACACTGCTGACCCATCAGCACAAGTTGTGTTTGCAGGAGTTGCATTTATGTTAGGAGTAATACTGCTTTTTGTTCTAGAGCGATTAAGTAAAAAACAATCCTATGTATAGCCGAACATTCTCAGATTATTTGCTATTAGTCCTAAAGGGGGTTGCCATGGGGATTGCTAACAAAATTCCAGGAGTTTCTGGAGGAATTGTTGCTGTAGTTACAGGATTTTACCGCGAGCTTATTTTCTCATTTCACCGGCTTAATTTTAAGGCTGTGACACTCCTTTTCCGTGGACGATTTACCGTATTTTGGCAGTACATTAATGGTGCTTTTTTATGTGCGCTTTTGGTGGGTGTTGTCCTTAGTTATTTTACACTTTCACTACTTTTGGATGTGGCGCTCTCCAATTTTCCCACTTATGTTTGGGCGGTGTTTTTTGGATTGGTTTTGGCCTCCGCTGTATTGCTGTTTCGCAATTTCAGTTCTTGGAATTTACAAACGATTATTTTCGGGCTTATCGGGCTAGCTGTAGGTGTCGGGCTAAGCATCCTCTCTCCGTCGTCGCAAAACACAAATATGCTATATGTGTTTTTTTGTGGTGTCATTAGCATCGTTGGTATGACCCTACCCGGACTTTCTGGTTCGTTTTTACTGATCCTTTTGGGAAACTACACCCTCCTTTTGGTGGATGCCGTGAATGCTTTTGGAAAGTGGATTGTAAGCCTGTTTTATTCTAATTTAGTGTTATCCACTCAAGATGAAAATTACACCCTATTATTTGGTGTTTTTTTAGCTGGCTCATTGGTAGGAATTAGCGGATTATCCGCACTTATTCACCGTATTCAACAAAAAGCAGACAAGCAACTTCAGGCAACTTTAATTGGCTTTGTCTTTGGTTCATTATTCATCCTTTGGCCTGCCAATAAAGTAACCCAATTAGAAACTACCGATATGCATCAATCACTCCTATGGTCTATTCTTTGGGGGCTCTTTGGGATAGCAATCGTTTTTGTTTTAGATTATTATGAGCAAAGAAAATAGACAGCGTTTTGGGCTTTTAGGCCGCAACATTGATTACTCTTTTTCAAGAGTATATTTTACTGAAAAATTTGAACGAGAAAACCTGACCCATTGCCATTATGGAAATTTTGATTTGCCAAATCTCGACGACTTTAAGAATGTTTTAAAAACACCACACCTAAAAGGGATGAATGTTACCATTCCCTACAAGCAAGAAGTGATCCCTTTTTTGGATGAATTGGACGAAGTGGCTGCTGAAATTGGTGCTGTAAATACCATTGTTTTCCGTGCAAATGGCAAAACAAAAGGCTACAACACCGACTACATTGGATTCCAAAAAAGTATCGCTCCGTTACTTTCTAACAACGTTACTGCAGCACTTATTTTAGGGACAGGAGGAGCATCTAAGGCCGTTATTTATGCTTTAAATAATCTTGGGATAAACACACAATACGTTTCACGTAATCGCTCAAATAATGCTATCAGCTATGAAGATATCACGGAAGAAATAATGCAGTCGCATCAACTTATAGTAAATTGCTCTCCTTTAGGAACTTTTCCAGATATAGATGCAAAACCAAATATTGATTACAGCCTTTTAACAGCAAACCATGTGTTGTATGATTTGATATACAACCCCACCGAAACCGCTTTTATGAAAGCGGGGTTGAAGCGAGGTGCTAAGGTTAGCAACGGAGAAAACATGCTGGTTGGGCAGGCTGAAGCGGCTTGGAAGCTGTGGAAAAGCTGATTTTTTTTTG
>CAZSSZ010000085.1:0-6017 GCA_964609755.1 uncultured Flavobacteriaceae bacterium
ATCCTCAATAGAGTAAATATCGTGGTGTGGCGGGGGTGAGATAAGTCCTACATATGGTGTAGAGTTTCGCACCGACGCGATATATGGATTTACTTTTGGTCCAGGAAGCTGACCGCCCTCTCCGGGTTTGGCTCCTTGTGCCATCTTGATTTGAATCTCACGCGCATTGGTCAGGTAATGTGACGAGACGCCAAACCTTCCCGAAGCCACTTGCTTAATAGCGGAGTTACGCCAATCACCGTCTTCATCACGGGTAAAGCGTCGTGGGTCTTCGCCGCCCTCTCCCGAGTTACTTTTTCCGCCAATCCGGTTCATGGCTTTAGCCAAGTTTTCATGTGCTTCTTCGCTGATGGAACCCAACGACATGGCACCTGTTTTAAAGCGTTTTACAATATCTGTCCAAGGCTCTACTTCATCTAATGGAATAGGGTCTAAGTCTGTAAAGGCAAACATTCCGCGAAGCGTCATGAGTTGCTTGCTTTGGTCGTTTACCAATTTCGAATATTCTTCAAAGGTACTGTAACTTCCTTTGTTTGTGGCAAGCTGTAGCTTGGCAATACTGGCGGGGTTAAGCATGTGTGCTTCACCATTTCTGCGCCAACGGTAGCTTCCGCCAATTTTAAGATCGAGCCCTTCTCCAGCGGCTTTTTCACCAAAGGCAAAATCGTGGCGTTTGGCAATTTCTTGCTCCACCTCTTTAAGTCCGATTCCCTCAATACGCGTAGCGGTATTACAAAAATAAGTATCAATGAATTTTTTACTCAATCCTAGTGCCTCAAAAATTTGTGCCCCACGATAGGAATGCAAGGTTGAGATGCCAATTTTGTTCATGATTTTAATCAATCCCTTAGCAATAGCTTTATTGAAGTTGGCAATAGCATTCTCAGACGAAAGTCCATTGATTACGCCTGTTTCAATTTGTTGCTCAATAATTTCGTTTACCATGTAGGGGTTGATGGCACTGGCACCATATCCAAACAATAACGCAAAGTGGTGTGGTTCACGCGGCTCTGCAGATTCGATGATAATACCAAATTTAGAACGCAAGCGATGCTTCATCATGCCGTGATGTACGTGTGCGCAAGCAAGTAGCATAGGAATTGGTGCTTTTTCATTGCTTACTCCTCGGTCGGAAAGAATAATGATGTTTGCACCCTCTTCCACCTCTTTTTTAACCTGAACGAGCAATGCATCTAGTGAGCGTTCCAACCCGTTGTTGCCTGAATTAATATCGTACAAGGCGAGAACTGAACTTGCTTTGAAATCGTCATGCTCAATAAATTTAATTTTATCCAAATCTTCATTTGAGATGATCGGATTTTGGATGCGTAGTTTTTTGGCATGGGCTGCAGTAACATCAAAAATATTGGCATCGCTACCTACGGCCATGGAGGTATCCGTTACAATTTCCTCACGAATTCCATCCAAAGGCGGGTTGGTTACCTGTGCAAACAATTGCTTAAAGTAATTGTAAAGCAATTGTGGCTTGTTTGAAAGTACTGCCAAAGGCGTGTCTGTCCCCATAGAACCAATAGCTTCTTTGCCTTGCGTGCTCATGGGTGTGATGAGCGTTTTGATATCTTCTTCCGTGTATCCAAACGCTTGCAGGCGTTTGATAAAAGGTTCATCTTCAACAGGCGTATTGTTTCCTGTGTAAGGCACTTCTTTTAGGGGGAGTAAATTTTCTTTTAGCCAGTCGCCATAGGGGTGTTTTGCTGAAATTTTTTCTTTAACTTCTCTATCCCCAATGATGCGTCCTTCCTCCATGTCTACCAAAAACATACGTCCAGGCTCTAAACGTCCGTGGAGGGAAACGTTTGCGGGGTCAATGTCAATAACCCCAGTTTCAGATGACATCACTACATAGCCGTCTTTAGTTACCGTGTAGCGCGATGGGCGAAGTCCGTTTCTGTCTAATAGTGCACCAATGTATTTTCCGTCCGTGAAGGGTACCGATGCAGGACCATCCCAAGGTTCCATGATACAAGCGTTGTAGGCATAGAAGTTCTTTTTTGCCTCGTCCATCGATTGGTGTTTCTCCCAAGCCTCAGGCACCAACATCATCATGACTTCAGGAAGCGAACGTCCCGTGTGGAGGAGTAATTCCACCACCATGTCCATAGAGGATGAATCCGATTTTCCAGGAAGTACAATCGGAGTAATATGGTTGATGTCATCACCAAAAAATTCGTTAGCAAAAAGCTCCTCACGAGCTTTCATGCGAATCACATTTCCTTTGTAGGTGTTGATTTCACCGTTGTGGCACATGTATCGGAACGGCTGTGCCAAATCCCATGTTGGGAAAGTGTTGGTAGAAAAGCGTTGGTGTACTAACGCAAGGCGAGTTACCACACGCGGATCTTTAAGATCCATGTAGAAGCCTTCAATGTCTTCGGGCATTAGCAACCCTTTGTAAATTACCGTCCGTGTAGAAAAACTCGGGAGGTAAAAATAGGAGCTCTCTGACATTTTGCTTGCATAGACACGGTGTTCCGCACGTTTACGAGCAATAAATGTTTTGGTATTTAACTGATCTTCAGTAAGTTTTTTAGTAGCGTCTTTTACAAAAACCTGCTTGATGTTTGGTAAGGTTTGTTTCGCAATTTTCCCAACAACGTCAATGTTTGTGGGGACATCACGCCACCCTACGATTTCAAGTTCTTGTCGTTGTAACTCTTCCTCAAATACCTCAATGCAGTAGGTGCGTTGATTTAATTTTTGTGGCAAAAACATCATCCCCAAGGCGTAAGTGTGCGGTTCTGGTAACTCAAAAGAACACACCTCTTTCAAAAAGTCGTGTGGAATGTCGATAAGAATTCCAGCACCATCACCTGTTTTTCCGTCGGCACTAACAGCGCCGCGGTGTTCAAGTTTTACCAAAATATCCAATGCTTTATGGATGATATCGTTGGTACGTTTGCCTTCTAGACTACAAATAAAACCGGCACCACAGTTATCGTGCTCATTTTCAGGATGGTATAAACCTTGAGGGTTAGGAAGCATAATTCAATTTTTTTCAAATATAAATGCTGTAATTCAAAATTGCGAACATCGATGTTTCCTAATGATGCTGTACTATAGCATTGTTAAAATTGATGCACTTTGTTGTTGATTATTCAAAAACACTTCATTAAAATTATATAAATCAAAATATTAAGCTTTTTAAAGTATTGCCCCAAATTTTTTGAGGGGGTGTACTTAAATAATTGATTTTTTAGACACAGCACCCCAATGTAGCGTAGGGTTAAAATTTTAAAACGGTATTTAATATAAGAATTTTATTATTTTATTTTTTAATTAAATTCAAATTGTTGTTTTAGAAAACAATTGCACATCGCTATATTTGTTACTCAAAATTTACAAACCAAATCCTTTATGGAAACCATTATCCTTCTTGTATTTTTTTTAGGTTACCTTTCAATAACCCTAGAACATAACCTTAAAATTGACAAACTAATTCCTGCCCTTGCTATGATGGCAATTTTATGGGCATTGATAGCACTTGGGCACCTTCCTGTTTTTGATGTAGATACAGTCTCTAAAAGCCTACACGACACGCATATTGACGAAATTCTGCTGCATCATTTGGGCAAAACTGCTGAAATTTTGGTTTTCCTTTTGGGTGCGATGACCATTGTGGAAATCATTGACTACTTTGATGGATTTGCTACGATTAAGGGGTTTATCCGTACTCGGAGCAAAGTAAAACTTCTTTGGATTTTTTCCATTTTGGCATTTATTCTTTCTGCCATTATAGACAACCTGACCGCAACCATTGTGCTAATTACCATACTTCAAAAAGTTATTAAAGACCGCGATACACGACTGTGGTTTGCTGGACTTATTATTGTTGCAGCCAACGCAGGTGGCGCGTGGTCTCCTATTGGCGATGTTACCACTACCATGCTTTGGATTGGTAAAAAAGTCTCTACCCCCGAACTCATAAAATATCTATTGATACCTTCTTTGGTATGTATGGTAATTCCTACGTTTATTGCCAGTCGCTTTAAAGCATTTAAAGGGAATATTGATACTGTTGCTTCAAATGATACTTCCAAAACCCCTTTTGGCGCAACCATGTTGTATTTGGGTTTAGGGTCTATTTTATTTGTTCCTGTTTTCAAAACAATTACACATTTGCCCCCCTATGTAGGGATGATGCTTTCGTTAGCTGTAGTGGCAACATTTGCTGAAATCTACAGCAGCAAAAAAATTTCGTTGTCAAACATTGATAAAGCCTCCGATGCACACGGTGCACACAGTCCTGTGCATGCTGCGCTAACAAAAATTGAACTTCCTAGTATTTTATTTTTCTTGGGAATTTTAATGGCGGTTGCTGCTTTAGAGTCTTTGGGGTTATTGTTCAATTTCGCGCAAGACTTAACAACAACCTTCCCTAACATGGATGTGGTTGTGGCTTTATTGGGATCGGGTTCTGCGGTAATCGACAATGTGCCCCTAGTTGCTGCAAGTATGGGGATGTTCTCGCAAGGTATTGACGACCCGCTTTGGCATGCCATTGCGTTTGCTGCCGGAACCGGTGGGAGTATGTTGGTCTTTGGCTCTGCTGCAGGGGTGGTAGCCATGGGGATGGAGAAAATAAACTTTTTCTGGTACTTAAAAAAGATTTCACTTCTAGCCCTTATTGGCTTTGTAGCAGGTTTTATTGTCTTTATGTTGCTACGTGATTATTTGTTTGTGTAATGAATTATGCAGCTTCGCTTCATTGGCTATTTACAAAATTGCCGATGTATCAGCGCGTGGGTGCTGCGGCGCTAAATCCTAGCCTCGATCGTATTACCAAATTGGCGGCCCATTTGGGTAATCCGCATCATAAATTTAAAAGCATTCACGTTGCTGGTACCAACGGCAAAGGCTCCTCTTCGCACATGTTGGCTTCTGTGCTGCAAGAGGCGGGCTACCAAGTTGGACTTTACACCTCTCCGCATTTAAAAGATTTTAGGGAGCGCATTCGCTTAAATGGCGTTCCCATTCCAAAAAGTGAAGTGGTTAGCTTTGTTGCCAACCACCGTGATTTTTTTGAGCAAGAACAATGTTCATTTTTTGAAATGACAGTAGCCTTGGCATTTGATTATTTTGCCAGCCAAAAGGTAGATGTTGCGGTTATTGAAGTAGGTCTAGGTGGAAGGTTAGACGCAACGAATATCATTATCCCCGAGGGTTGTTTGATTACCAATATCGGTTTAGATCATCAACAATTTTTGGGCGATACACGAGCTAAAATTGCTAGTGAAAAAGCAGGGATTATTAAGCCTAAAACAACTGTTGTGGTGGTGGAACACGATAATGAGATATTGCCTGTTTTTAAAGAAGTTGCAGCTAAGAAAAACGCCCCTCTTTTTATAGCGGATTCGCATAACTACTGCACCGATTTGTTGGGTGATTATCAAAAACAAAATAGCAATGGCGTGGTGTCTCTGTTGCATCAACTCCCACAGTTTGCTATTGATGAAGCGCATATCCAAAGCGGTTTGCAAGGCGTTGTCAAAAACACTGGGCTTCGTGGACGTTGGGAGGTGTTGGGCGAAAATCCAAAAATCATTGCCGATGTGGCACATAATCCAGTGGGGTTAAAAGTAGTTTTGTCGCAGTTATACACGTTGCATTTTGAAAAATTGCACATTGTGTTTGGCGTAGTCAACGACAAAGCACTTGATGCTATTTTGGCTTTATTGCCCAAAAGTGCATTCTATTATCTATGTGCTGCAAACGTACCAAGGGCTATGGATGTTGAGGTTTTAGCCTCACATTTTCAGGCAGATGGATTTTTGTTTAGCACGCATAATAGCACAAAAGCTGCATTTGTGGCTGCACAAACGGCTGCCTCAAAAAAGGATATAATTTATGTAGGGGGGAGTCTGTTTGTGGTGGCAGAAATCTTACCTTAAAAAAACCAAAAAAGTAATTTTCGAACAAATGTAATTTTATATATTTGCACCCCTCGGGCGCTTAGCTCAGTTGGTTCAGAGCACTTGGTTTACACCCAAGGGGTCGGG
>CAZSSZ010000086.1:0-6014 GCA_964609755.1 uncultured Flavobacteriaceae bacterium
CCCGCGACCCCATGCGTGACAGGCATGTATTCTAACCAACTGAACTACCAGACCCTTTGCGTTAGGTGCGTGCAAATATACACCGCATTTTCGGATACACAAACGCAAGAAACATTTTGATTACAACTGCTCCTCTATGGCAGCAGCATAAGCCGCCTTTGGCGACACACCAACCTTACGGTCTACGAGTTCCCCATTCTTAAAAAGTAGAACAGTAGGAATATTTCGAACCCCGTATTTAGCAGCAAATTCTTGGTTGTTATCCACATCTACTTTACCCACAACCGCTTTGCCGTTGTAGTCTTGGCTAAGTTCATCGATGATAGGACCTACCATACGGCATGGACCACACCATTCTGCCCAAAAATCAACCAAAACAGGCTGAGCGGACTGTAAAACAACTTCTTCAAAGGTAGCATCTGTAATTTCTAGTGCCATAATATTTAATTTTGAGTAGCCAAATGTACTGCCTTTTTTAACAAAACAAGACCGCTTTTTATCAACTATGCCTATACCAGCATTTTGGTTGTTGATAGTTAATTCAGTTTATACGCAACAGGATAGTCATCTAAGGCGGCTAAAAAGTCTTCGCCTACATGCACCTTTACTTTTCTACTAGTTGTAGTCAATTTTATTTGTTCCCGAGCCTCATAAAACGTCATGTCCAATTTGTGATCTCCTTTGTGTTTTTTGAACAAATCTTCAAGAAAAACCAGCAATGCTTGGTCCATATGTGCTAAATCCAGGCGGAGCGTAATTTTTTTGGTATACGCTGCTAAGGTGTCTTGCAACTGCTGAAATGCGGTGAACTGCAATCGGGGTTCGCCTCTTTTTCCGGTTTCCCGATTTAGCCAACCCTCTCTAACAAGTGCCTTAACATGAATAAAGCTATCCGTAACCAAAAAGTGGCGATACTTTAGATACTCCTCACCAAAA
This sequence comes from uncultured Flavobacteriaceae bacterium, assembly GCA_964609755.1. GTDB lineage: Bacteria > Bacteroidota > Bacteroidia > Flavobacteriales > Flavobacteriaceae > UBA7446. Next base: position 937 of record CAZSSZ010000086.1, read on the forward strand.
ATTTTAAACTCATACGATTCTTCAAAATCCTCGAGAGTAAATAGCGCCCACCCCTTTCCATTTTTGGAAACACGGTGTTGCACCTCACCCACCATACCCCCAAAACTAAGCTCCTTATTTACCAAAGGGGTTAGGTCGTTGAAGAGACCTACCTTGGCGTTACAAAAATGTTTCATAGCAGGTGCAAAATCATCAAGAGGGTGTCCGGAAAGATAAATACCCACTACTTCTTTTTCTTGTTTTAGAGCGTGCAAGGCACCCCAGGGTTCACAGTCTGGAAGCGCGGGTGTTGGGATGTTTACGGCCGAGTCATCCCCAAACAGACTCACCTGTGAGGATTGCTCATTTTCTTGATGTTGTGCTCCGTAACGCAATGCCTTTTCCACAAAAGTTACCCCATCGCCATTATGATGAAAATACTGTGCGCGATGTGCCGAAGAAAGCGAATCAAACCCACCGGCTAAAATCAAACTTTCAAACGATTTTTTATTCGCAGCACGCAAATCAATACGTTGGGTCAAATCAAAAATAGAGGCGTAGGGTTTTTCCTTTCGGTGCTCCACTATGGTTTGTACTGCTGAGCGCCCCATTCCCTTTATGGCACCCATACCAAAACGAATTGCCCCTTGATCATTCACCGTAAACTTGTAAAATGACTCGTTTGCATCGGGACCCAATACCAAGATTCCCATTCGGCGACATTCCTCCATAAAAAAGCTCACTTGCTTAATATCATTCATGTTATTGGAAAGTACAGCCGCCATATACTCAGCAGGATAATTCGCCTTTAGGTAAGCTGTTTGATACGCCACCCACGCATAGCAGGTAGAGTGTGATTTGTTAAACGCATAGGAAGCAAAAGCCTCCCAGTCTTTCCAAATTTTCTCGAGTACCTCTCTTGGGTGAACGCGCACTTCAACACCGTTCAAAAATTGGGGTTTCAATTTTTCCAATAGCGCGAAAATCTTTTTACCCATTGCCTGACGGAGTACATCCGCTTGCCCCTTAGTAAACCCTGCCAGCGATTGGGACAGCAACATCACCTGCTCTTGATATACCGTAATGCCATAGGTTTGTTTTAGGTACTGCTCCATGGCGGGCAAATCGTAGGAGATTTCTTCCTGTCCATTCTTTCGGCGTACAAAACTTGGAATATATTCTAGGGGCCCTGGGCGATACAGGGCATTCATCGCAATCAAATCCTCAAAAACCGTAGGCTTTAATTCACGAAGGTATTTTTGCATTCCCGCACTTTCATACTGGAAGATTCCCACCGTTTCGCCACGCTGAAACAATTCGTAAGTTGGCACATCATCCAGCGGAAATTCGTCAGGATTTAAGTCAATATTATGGCGGTATTTGACAATTTTTACGGTGTCCTTAATTAGGGTAAGGGTCTTTAGCCCCAGGAAATCCATTTTGAGTAATCCAGCATCCTCAACCACCGCATTGTCAAACTGAGTAACGAACAAATCGGAGTCCTTTGCGGTAGCAATAGGCACAAAATTGGTAATATCATCAGGGGTAATGATTACCCCACAGGCATGCGTTCCCGTATTTCTTAACGAACCCTCGAGAACTTGCGCCTGTTTTAGGGTTTCCGCCTCAAGGTCATCGCCTTCGGCGATAGCCTTTAATTCGGTAACTCGTGCGTATTCATCTGAACGGAGTTGTTCTTTAAGCGCTTTTTCTTCAAGACTAAAAATCTTTTTCAACTTCATGTTGGGCACCAGCTTAGCTACCCTGTCTGCATCACCAAGAGATAAATCCAGCACTCGTGCCGTGTCACGAATCGATGATTTTGCTGCCATGGTGCCGTAAGTGATGATTTGCGCCACCTGATTTGCACCGTATTTCTCAATAACGTAGTCCATCACTTTTGAACGCCCTTCGTCGTCAAAATCAATATCAATATCAGGTAAACTCACACGATCGGGATTGAGAAAACGCTCAAAAAGTAAATCGTATTTTATGGGGTCTATATTGGTTATTTTTAAGCAATATGCCACTACCGAACCTGCTGCAGAACCCCGCCCAGGACCTACCGAAACCCCCATGTTTCTGGCAGCAGCAATAAAATCTTGTACAATCAAAAAGTAACCTGGATAGCCCGTATTTTCAATAACACTCAATTCAAAATCGATGCGCTCTTTAATTCCATCATCAATGGTAGCATACCGTTCTTTTGCACCTTCATATGTCAGGTGGCGCAAATAGGCATTTTCGCCCCGCTTACCTCCGTCTTTGGCATCTTCTGCCGAAACAAACTCTGCGGGGATATCAAACTTTGGCAACAGCACCTCTCGTGCCAAATCAAAGGCTTCAATCTTTTCTATAATTTCAGCAATACTCTCTAACGCTTGGGGCACATCGGCAAAGAGTTCTTGCATCTGTTCGGGGCTTTTGAAATAGTACTCCTGGTTGGGTAGCCCATAGCGATACCCACGTCCGCGCCCAATGGGAGTAGCTTGCTTTTCGCCATCTTTTACGCATAATAAGATGTCATGTGCATTCGCCTCTTCTTGCTTTAGGTAGTACACCGAATTTGTAGCGACCAACTTGATTTGATGCGTTTCTGAGAATTGAATCAACACAGGGTTGATGCGGTTTTCGTCCTCCTGACTGTGGCGCATGATTTCAATATACAGGTCATCGCCAAATTGGGCTTTCCACCACAATAGCGCTTCCTCGGCTTGTTTCTCTCCCACATTAAGGAGCTTGGCAGGCACCTCGCCGTATACGTTTCCTGTAAGCACAATCAAATCGTCTTTGTACTGTTCAATCAGCGCTCTGTCTACGCGAGGCACATAATAAAACCCTTGGGTGTAGGCTAGCGAAGATAACTTGGAAAGGTTATGGTAACCCGCTTTATTTTTTGCCAAAAACACCATTTGATAGCCGTCGTCTCTGCGACTTCGGTCTTGATGATTTTCGCAAACGTTTAGCGTTATCCCCACAATGGGTTTTAGCGGCGGTCTGTTGTCGTCGTCAGCGCGTTGCGCATTGACCTGTTTTACCGATTTTACAAAATGAAATACCCCCATGAGGTTGCCCAAATCGGTAAGTGCTACGGCAGGCATATCAAAAGCATCTGCAGTTTGTGCCAGTTCCGTTACCTTAACGGTAGACTGCAACACCGAAAATTGGGATAAGGTGTGCAGGTGTACAAAAGGTACATTTGAAAGGGTTTGTGTTGGTGGCGTAGCGGTTTTCACTACCGGCACTTCCTGCTTTATGAGTTTTTCCGATGCCTTTTTAAGGTTTTGATGCACTAAGCCTATCAATGGCACCACATCGGGATAGGTTTCCTGAATTTGCGCAACAACTTGAGTGGTATTTTCCAGCGTAGCCCAAGTCAATTTTTGTTGCCTTAAAAGCTCAAAAAACGCCCTTGCGGTAGCTTCAACATCTGCGGTAGCATTGTGTGCCTCTTCAAAACTTTGGTCAAAAAGGTGTTTGTAAAGCTCGGTTAAGGTTGGGAGTTTGAATTTACCTCCTCTTCCGCCAGGGAGTTGACAAAGCAATGCCGAATCTTCTGTACAGGTATCTAGTACAGGTAACGAAGTGAAAGCGGTGTCGCGTTGCAGTCGATACAATTCGGCACCCATGATATTTACATCAAAACCTACATTGTGTCCTACCAAATATTGGGTTTGGGAAAGGGCTTCTAAAAACGCATCGAGTACTTCCGCTAGGGGTAGTCCTTGATTTTTTGCCAATGCCGTACTAATCCCGTGTATTTGCTCCGACTCAAAGGGAATGTCAAAACCATCGGGATGTACAATAAAATCTTTGCGATTGAGGAGCTTTCCGTGAGCATCGTGCAACTGCCACGCCACCTGTATACATCTCGGCCAATTTTCAGTGTCGGTTATGGGAGCATTCCAACGTTTTGGCAAGCCGGTGGTTTCAGTATCAAAGATTAAAAACATGCACTAGGATTTGCCCACTAATTTAACGAAGTTCACCTCGATTTTAAGAAGAAAAAAACATGAAGTTATTAACGTTTGGTGAAAACAAAAAATAGTGTAGCTTTGCCACGCATTAATAACACGGGTTTCGCACCCCAAAATTTAATTTGATATGCCAGTAAAAATCCGACTTCAACGACACGGTAAAAAAGGAAAACCCTTTTATTGGGTAGTAGCAGCAGACTCACGCTCCAAACGCGACGGTCGCTACCTAGAAAAAATCGGAACATACAACCCTAACACCAATCCAGCTACTATCAACATCCAAGTTGATCGTGCAGTAAATTGGTTACAAAACGGAGCACAACCCACAGACACGGCAAGAAACTTGCTTTCTGAGTCGGGTGCTTTACTGAAAAACCACTTGGTAAATGGTGTACGCAAAGGCGCACACAAAGAAGAAGATGTAGAGGCTAAATTTGAAGCGTGGGTTGCTGAAAAAGCATCGCGCCAAGAAGCCACAAAAGATAAGGTAGCCAAGACAAAAGCTGATGAAAAAGCCAAAGCGCTAGCTGCCGAAAAAGAAATCAACGAAAAACGTAAGGCTGATGCCGAAGCTGCCGTTGCCGCTGCGGAAGCGGAAGCTGCTGCACCTGCTGCGGAAGCTGAGCCTGTCGAAGCTGAAGCCACAGAAGAACCTGTAGTTGAAGAAGCTCCTGCTGAGGAGACTGCTGAAGAAGCACCTGCTGCGGAAGCTGAGCCTGCCGAAGCTGAAGCTCCTGCCGCGGAAGCTGAAGCCAAAGAAGAAGACTCAACCGAGGCTGCAGAATAATTCGTCATGCGTGTTGAGGACTGCTTTTTTGTAGGTACAGTCGTCAGTAAATACAGTTTTAAGGGCGAGGTTTTACTCAAATTAGATACCGACGAGCCCGAACGCTATCAATCGCTTTCCACCCTATTTTTAGCACAAGACAATGCACTTGTTCCCTATTTTGTGGTCAAATGCAGTATGCACAAACCCGGTTTGTTACGCTTGCAACTTGAGGACGTTTCCTGCGAGGAAGATGCGAATCATATCCTTAGAGCGAAAGCCTATTTGCCACTATCGGAACTCCCTCCGCTTTCTGGAAACAAATTCTATAACCATGAAGTGATTGGGTTTTTGAT
>CAZSSZ010000087.1:0-6005 GCA_964609755.1 uncultured Flavobacteriaceae bacterium
GTTCAGGATAATAAAAGGGTATGGAATCCAAAACTTCTGCACCATCATTTGTAATGGCAACCTCCAAAAGATAGAGGTTTTTTCGTGTGCCAAAATTGTTGCCCATATCTGCCACAACAAGTTTTCCATTTGCTGTAGTAATATCCTCCCAATCGATATTACTGTGGTTATGCAGCTTCTTTTTGGCAAGCAGTTTTCCTTTTGTACTTATGGCAAATAAGGCAGCCTCGTTCCCCGAATCGTTGTGTGTCCAGAGCGTATCGTTAAGCAGGGTTAGCCCTGAGGTTTCTTCGAGAACTTTGGGCAGATCGTATTTTTCCAATACTTTTTGTCCAAAAGCCTTGCCAGCTAGTAGCAAAGAGAACAAGATTAATTTGGTCACTCTAAAAGGGGTTTGATGTGATTCCAATTGATGTATTTAAAGTTTTGTAGTGCATTTCCGTCCTCACCATCTTACACAATACGTATGCTATTGGTAAAGTCGGTTTTTTTCGCAAATATACTATAGCTTAGATATCCTATACGGGTTAACTACTTTTAAATAGTTTCCTCTTATCTTTAACACATGGCACAGCAAGTGGTTTTAAGTTTCTTTACCTACACCCAAAACAAATTTTGGGCGTTTACCCAAATGCAACGTGCATTGCCACAAATACATAAACTTTCGGGAGTGGAATTTGTAAAAACCTTGGGTACGGGTGCCGGTACCGGTTTTAGCCTTTGGCCTGATTTTTCTACCTATGCGCTGCTGACCATTTGGAAATCAAAGGAAGAGGCTACTGCTTTTTTGAAAGAAAGTAGTGTGATGAAAGCTTTTATTTCGCGCTCAGCCTCCCAAAAACATTTTTCTTTACACCCGCTTCAAAGCCATGGACTTTGGGGGAAAACAAATCCCTTTGAGGCTTTGCAACGTCCTTTAATAGACAACGAGCAAATAGGGATAATCACTCGTGCCACACTTCGCCCCAGTAGGTTATTGGAGTTTTGGCGTGCCGTACCGGCAGCATCCAAAGCCATACAACATGCCAAAGGGGTGCTGTGGTACAAAGGCATTGGCGAGTGGCCCATAGTGCAGCAAGCTACCTTTAGTATTTGGAACAGTTTAGACGATGTAAAGGCGTTTGCCTACAAAAGCTCAGCCCATGCCGCCATTGTCAAAAAAACACGAAAGCGCAATTGGTATAAAGAAGATTTGTTTGCGCGCTTTGCCGTTTCTCCACTACTTTTGAATTCTAATGAATAAAGCAATTGTTATCGGAGCCGGAATTGGCGGATTAGCCGCTGCAATCCGTTTGGCGCACAAAGGCTACCGTGTGGAGGTTTTTGAAGCAAATGACTATGTGGGCGGAAAACTTTCTACATTTTCATTGGGCGATTATCGTTTTGATGCCGGGCCGTCGTTGTTTACCATGCCCCAGTTTGTGGATGAGCTTTTTACCCTTTGTGGCGAAAATCCCAATGACTTTTTTGAGTACAAACGCAAAGACATTGCGTGTAACTATTTTTGGGAAGATGGTGTTCAACTTACTGCCTATGGCGATACCCAACGCTTTTTGAGTGAGGTGGAGGAGAAACTACAGGTGCCAAAAACTACGCTAAAAAGCTATCTGGACAAAGCAAAAAAGAAGTTTGATCGCACACGACCGTTGTTTCTGGAGCGCTCGTTACACCAATGGAAAACCTACCTCAGAAAAGAAACGCTTGTTGGGATTGCCAACTATTTTTCGTTTGAGATCGATACCTCCTTAAACAAGGTAAATCAGGCGCAGCTTAAAGAACCACATTTGGTGCAGTTTTACAATCGCTTTGCTACCTATAACGGGTCAAACCCATATAAAACCCCAGGTATGATGACGCTGGTACAGCATTTGGAACAGCATTATGGCACCTATATTCCAAAAAAGGGGATGGGCGATATCAGTCAATCGCTTTTTGAGCTTGCCAAACGGCAAGGGGTTGTCTTTCATTTGAAAAAAAAGGTGGATAAAATCACTGTTGTAAAGAATAAAGCTTCGGGGATAGTGGTCAACGGAAAACAACATACTGCCGATGTTGTGATTTCTAATATGGACGTAGTGCCTACTTATAGAAAGTTGTTGGCAAATGAAAAGCAACCCGAAAAAATCTTATTTCAGGAGCGGTCTAGCTCTGCAGTTATTTTTTATTGGGGCATTGGAAAATCGTTTCCCGAATTGGACTTGCACAATATCTTTTTCTCTGAGGATTATGCCGCAGAATTTGACGCTATTTTTAATAAAAAAGGGTTGCACAACGACCCTACTGTGTATGTAAACATTACCTCCAAAGACGTGCCAACCGATGCGCCCGAGGGTAAAGAAAATTGGTTTGTGATGGTGAATGCGCCGCACAATACTCATCAAGATTGGGAAGCCCTAGCACAACAACTTCGCAAATGGGTCATTGAAAAATTGAATCGCATTTTAAAGACAGACATTGCGCCACTCATTGAAGAAGAATGGATGATGACACCTCCAATTATTGAAGCCCGCACCCAGTCGTATTTGGGCGCATTATACGGCGCCTCGTCAAATGATAAGATGGCTGCTTTTTTGCGTCATCCTAATTTTTCTAGAGACATTGCAAATCTCTATTTTTGTGGAGGCAGCGTTCATCCTGGTGGAGGTATTCCGTTGTGTTTGCTCTCTGCCAAAATCGTCGCTGATTTAACACCCGCGCCATGAAAGACTTTTTCCTTCCAAAAACAACTACTGCCAAGATTTCTGTGGGGTTGATTTGGTTGTTTCATTTCTCTGGGTTGTTGGGTATATTGTTCATAAACAGGGAGTTGTTTCTAGAAACCACGCCGGTAAATTTGTTTATTACCATAGTGCTGTTGTTTGTCAATCTGCCTGATGTCAATAAAGGGGTTTTGGTGGCTGCTGCGGTTGCTTTTGTAGTGGGTATGGGCGTAGAGCTTTTGGGGGTAAACTACGGGCTCATTTTTGGACAGTATGTTTATGGCGATAATCTGGGGGTAAAAATTGGCGGGGTACCATTGCTTATAGGTGCCAATTGGGTTATGCTGACCTTTATCACGGGAGCTGTAGGGGCTGTATTGTTTAAAAAATCTACTGCAGTTGCTGCTGCGGTTGGGGCATTGCTAATGGTCTTATTGGATTTGGTTATTGAGCCGGTTGCCCCTAAATTTGATTATTGGGAGTTTGCCAATGAAACCGCCCCACTTTCCAACTATATTGGATGGTTTTTAGTGGCATTTCCCATTCAGTGGATCTATCAAAAATATGTTACACAAAAAGACATTGTGTTTTCGTTTCATTTGGTATTGGTTCAATTTTTATTTTTCGGTATTTTTAGTATCACACAACTGGCCTCGTAGTTCAACGGATAGAATAGAAGTTTCCTAAACTTTAGATCCAGGTTCGATTCCTGGCGAGGCTACTTGTTGCAGTGCATAGCATTAGATGCTTTATTTTTAGTAAGTTCGTTTGACAAATCCTCCTGCTTATGAAAAAAAAGCTCATTGTAATTAAAAACCGATCTGATATTGGCGCAGGTACGCGTGGCGCTGACATGGGTATTGATGCTATGGAAATAGCAGCGATTAATGCTCAAAATGATTTTTTTAACAGAACGGCTTATACAGAGGTTAAGACACATAACGAAAGCATTTATAATAAGGTTCAACATTCTTTTGCCAAACGAATTCATTTTGTTGAAGAACAATGCCAAAGGGTTGCGAGTGCTGTGAAGGAGGCATTAGAAAACAATGCTTTTCCATTGGTTCTCTCTGGCGATCACTCTGCTGCCTTAGGGACGATTTCCGGTATAAAAGCTGCTAATCCAACAGCAAGATTAGGTGTTGTTTGGATAGATGCACACGCTGATTTGCATACCCCATATACCTCACCATCTGGAAATGTTCATGGTATGCCATTGGCTGCAGCCCTCCATGAGGACAACCTCGCTTTTAAATCCAACACCCCAACAAAAGACACATTGTTTTCGTGGGAAGTGCTAAAAACTATCGGTACAGCATCGCCCAAAGTGTTGCCACAAGACCTCATTTATTTTGGTGTTCGCGATACCGAAAAGGCAGAAGACGCTCTAATAGAATCGAACAACATAAAAAATTACGCCGTACACGAAGTCCGTTTTAGGGGGATGCAAACCTGTATTACAGAATCCATAGAAAAACTATCCGATTGTGATCATATTTATCTTTCTTTTGATGTGGATAGTTTGGACTGTGATTTTGTGTCGCAGGGAACAGGTACTCCCGTACCTTTTGGGTTTACCCCCGAGGAAGTTAAAACCATCATTTCTGGGTTTTTAGCTACGGGGAAAGTGGTTTGCGCTGAGTTTGCTGAAATCAACCCTGTCTTGGATAATAAGGGGAATCTTATGGCAGAGACGGCTTTTGATATTTTAAAGCATTGCTTCAACGAATAATTTAACCTTAACTTTGCGTTCTAGGAAATTGCTTTCCAAATACAATGAAAGAAACGAATATAGCTGTACAGGTTGATAAGGGTGTTGCTGAAATATCCTTTGCGCACCCAAAGCACAATAGCTTTCCTCAAGCCCAATTGGCTGCACTAACTGAAGCCATAAACACAGCTGCAAAAAACAATGAAGTTCGCGCCATTTTACTCCAAAGCGAACCTTCTCTAGCGTTTTGTGCCGGCGCATCGTTTGATGAGCTTTTAGAGGTGCAAACTCCCGAACAAGGAAAAGCCTTTTTTATGGGATTTGCCAACCTTATAAACGCTATGCGCTTATGTCCAAAACCCATTGTAGGGCGTATTCATGGCAAAGCCATTGGCGGTGGCGTGGGGATTGTTGCCGCTTGCGATTATGCTGTGGCCAGTGAAGCTGCGCAAGTACGCCTTTCAGAATTAGCGATTGGCATTGGACCTTTTGTGATTGCTCCGGCAGTAGCGCGGAAAATAGGCACCGCAGCCTTGGCATCTTTGGCGTTACAACCCAAAAAATGGGAAACTGCCGATTGGGCACTGCAACACGGGTTGTACACCGAAGTTTATCCCGATGTTGAAACCGCTAATAACGCAGCACGCGCAAAAGCTGAACAGTTGGCAAGTTATGCGCCCGAAGCCGTTGCCGAACTCAAGAAAACTCTTTGGGAAGGCACAGACCATTGGGAAGAACTTCTCCCTAAAAACGCTGAAATTTCGGGAAGACTCTTACTTTTGTCCGAAACGCAAAAGACGTTACAGCAACTTAAATCCAAGGCATGAGCAATATTCGAATTACCAAAAGTTTTAGCTTTGAAACCGGACACGCCCTTTATGGCTACGACGGACTGTGTAAAAACGTACACGGCCACAGCTATAAGCTAGACGTAACGGTTATGGGAACCCCCATCAATGACCCAAACCATGTAAAGTACGGGATGGTTATCGATTTTAAAGACCTCAAAAAAATGGTCAAGGAGGAGATTGTAGATGTGTTTGACCATGCAACCGTATTTAACCAAAACACCCCACATGTAGCGTTAGCTAAAACCCTGGAAGAAAGCGGACATAAAGTTTTATTGGTTGATTATCAGCCTACTAGTGAAGAAATGATCATTGACTTCGCCGCTAAAATTCAAGCCAGACTCCCCGAGAATATTACGCTTCACCACTTGCGACTCCAAGAAACCGCTACCTCTTATGCAGAGTGGTACGCTGCAGACCAGTAATTTGTACTTTTGCACTATGAACATACCCAAAGGAAAAAAAGTCTATTTTGCTTCCGACAATCATTTGGGCGCACCAAATCAAGAGAAAAGTCGTTTGCGCGAAAAGCAATTTGTAGCGTGGCTTGATGCCATTAAAAAAGATGCCGCCGCCATTTATTTGATGGGCGATTTGTTTGATGTATGGATTGAATATAAGCGTGTGATTCCCAAAGGATTTGTTCGAGTGTTGGGCAAACTTGCCGAGCTTGCAGACAGCGGTATTCCTATTTATTTTTTTGTAGGCAATCACGATATGTGGATGAACGGCTACTTCGAAGAAGAA
>CAZSSZ010000088.1:0-5994 GCA_964609755.1 uncultured Flavobacteriaceae bacterium
TCATTTATTTCAGCGGCATCGTTCCAAGAAACCACTAAGGTGCTTAACGAAGCTGCAGTTGCTGGTAAGGTTGACACTTTAGAAGGCTTGAAAGAAAACGTTATTGTAGGACATAAGATTCCAGCGGGTACGGGGAACCGTGCCTTCAACGATATCATTGTGGGCTACACGGACGAATATGAAGCGCTAATTGCGGAAAAATCGTTAAGTGCAGATGTGTAATGAGTGAACAGGCTAAAAAAGAAGGTAGCATCAACATTGAGCTAGACCCTGAAACGGCGCAAGGCACCTATTCAAACCTTGCGATTATCAATCATTCAGGATCGGAGTTTGTAGTAGATTTTATCAATATCATGCCTGGGGCACCAAAGGCAAAAGTGCGTTCGCGCATAATCTTAACGCCACAACACGCCAAACGCTTTTTAAAAGCTTTAGGTGAAAATGTGCAGCGTTTTGAAGCTGCCCACGGCGAAATTAACGATTATGAACAACCGCCTATACCGTTGAATTTTGGTCCAACAGGCGAAGCCTAATAAAACAAAACCCCGCTCACTAGAGCGGGGTTTTTTATTGCACAATAAAGTTGGGGCGTTATGTTTGTATCGCTATACTGACAAGAATTTCTTGTACTCCTTTTGGAAATACAATTCGAATCGGGATTGCTTCAACTCCAGGTACCATGTTAAACGTTCGAGACTTCGCTGTTTTTATGATTTCTAGTGCAGCATCAGCAAAGACAATTACATCTCCTTCGGGTTTTTGTATGGTCAGTTCGTTTGCATTTGGTTGGGTTGTTTTTTCTCCCATGGGTGAAACAATAGGTAGGATAAATGCGGTGTGTTCTGTTATTGTTTCAGTTGTCTTGACATGAATGTGCATCTTGTTTTTTGTACACCTGTAATTGATTTCAAAATTCGATGCAGTATTTTTTACCGCTTCTCTACGTTCATTTTTAAGCTGTGTTTTTGCTAATATGTTGATTTCATCCTCTTTATCAATTGAAGAAAATGTTGCCTCTAAATCAAATAAATTTGTGTACCATTTTTCGTTTTTGAACACTTCTATTCTTGGGGTAAGCGCAATGTCTTTTCCCGGCGCAGGCTGTTGATTGTTGGCTTCTTTTAATTTGTAAACCGCCATACTTGCAGTACATAACAAACCAACTGTGTTGTGATACAAAAGAGATAAAGTGCCACCCGTGGCCTGTCTGCAGTCGTCTTTTGGATTGTACTCGGCATCGTAAGCAGAAATTGTTCCCCGCCAATCGCCACGGGCAAACAAGGAAACATCGAGTTCTGAAAAATGGTTAATGCCGTCGGCAATCGTTCTTGGTAATGGAGTTGACTTGTTTATTTCGGGCAGGTGTTCCCAATTATCGAGCATTGTAGCCAAAGGCTTGGCGTGAGCAAAGGTGTGATGTACACAAGGTTTTATCCCATGTGATACATAATGCGGGCCTCCGTGAAGCAGCCCGTTCACGGTGCATTTTTTTAAAAGTTCAGTGTTTTTGAACGCTGCAGTTCCAAAAGCGGGATTATGGTTTGCCATCATTCCAAATGCCGGCTGCATACCGTCGCTGGTTCGGCTACCCCAATAACACCATTTATACATTCTATTCCCAAAACCGTTGTCTAATCCTCCATCCGGTATGATGAATTCTAAATGGGTGTTTAAAGACTTTTTTAGCATCCCTAACAATGCTTCATCTTTTGTTGCTATGGCATACATTACCAGCCCATTTAACGACTCCTCTACATTGTAGCCTAAGTCAATTCCTAGCAACCCTTTTGGACTGCGTATTGTTTTATCACGACCTTGTTTTTCGCCATAAATAAAACTGTTTGGTGATGTGAAATACGATTTAATTTGGTCTGCGAGTACGCTAGCACGTTTTACATATTCAGGCTTTTCTAGAAGCGTTCCAATCAGTTGCATCGCATAAATAGTAGTTGCTCCATAATTTATGTTTGCATTACCAATACGATCAAATCTGTTGTATACAAAATCGGCAGCTTTTTCAAGTCGCATGTGCCATTTACTACGCCTGTTGTTTTCTAGTAAATCGCCGTGATAGTGTAAGGCTTCGGCTAAGGCTACTGCTCCAAATACGGTTGTGCCATCCCAAGATTTTGGATCCAATTCGTTTGTCCATGCCCCATCTGCTCTAGTAACATTTTCACCCCATTCAAATGCTGCAATTCCAGCATCGAGGTACTTTTTATCTCCTGTCGCTTTTGCCATATAAAAGAATGGATACACAGCATCCATAACACGTGCATGAACAACATTACAAGCTGGACATTTCAGTAATCCATGTAATTTTGGGTCAGTGGGGTTTGTAATTTGTGTTTCGATCATTCCATCGCACCATTCCTTCAACAAATCAAAAGTCAGTTTTTTAAATGCTTTTGAATGCGTATTTGAACTCTGATACGAACAAGCAGCACTGGATAATAACGTCGACGGGACCAGTAGCCCCATCCCAGAAAGTGATGAAAGGTGTATGAAATTTCTTCGATTCATATTGCTTTTTGTTTAGAGATAAAAAAGATTCAATCTTAAAAGAGTGGACTATAAAAGTTACTAATTTAATAAATCGGATTAAAAATGCTTTTTTACGAAAGCATTGAAATCTCAGTAGTAGTCTTTTAAAACTCCGAAGTAGCGTGGAAAGTAATTCCTGTATACTTACTTTGGGTCATTTGTAGCGTAAAAGCAGAATCTGCCAAAAAGACCAATTGCCCCTGTTTGTCTTTTGCTAAAAACTTCGCCTTGGTTTGTTTAAAGTCCGCAAAATCGGTTTCGCCACCAGGTTGTACCTCCACCCAACAGGCTTTGTGTACATTGAGGTTTTCGTAGGTGCAACGCGCACCATATTCGTGCTCTAGTCGGTATTGAATAACGTCAAATTGCAGTGCCCCAACGGTACCCACTATTTTCCGTCCATTAAGCTCAAGGGTAAAAAGCTGCGCAACACCTTCGTCCATAAGTTGGTCTATGCCTTTGCTAAGTTGCTTTGCTTTCATTGGATCGGCATTGTTGATGTATCTAAAATGCTCGGGTGAAAAACTGGGGATACCTCTAAAATGTATTTGTTCTCCTGAGGTTAGTGTATCACCAATTTTAAAGTTACCCGTGTCGTGCAAGCCCACAATATCACCCGGATAGGATATGTCTACAATTTCTTTTTTATCAGCAAAAAACGCATTCGGACTGCTGAATTTTAGTTTTTTGTTGTGTCTTACGTGGAGGTAGGGTACATTTCTTGTAAAGGTTCCTGAAACAATTTTTATAAACGCCAATCGATCGCGGTGTTTGGGGTCCATATTCGCATGGATTTTAAACACAAAACCCGAAAACGCGTCCTCTTCTGGTGCAATGGTACGTTCTTCACTGGCTTTGGGTTGGGGTGTAGGTGCAATATCTACAAAGCAATCTAACAATTCTTGCACCCCAAAATTATTCAACGCTGAACCAAAAAATACAGGGTGTTGTTCACCACGCAAATACGCCTTGCGGTCGAATGGTGGATACACTTCTCGCACGAGTTCCAATTCCTCCTCAAGTGTGGCTTTGGCAGTTGCTCCAATAGAAGTTACCAAAGCAGGATCATCAAGCGATTCAATAAGGTTGCTATTGCCAACGGTGGTTTTACTTTCGCCTTCAAACAACCGAACGGTACTGTTCCACAAGTTGTAAATCCCTTGAAAATCATAGCCCATGCCAATGGGGAAACTCAAGGGCACGGTACTAAGCCCTAGCTTTTGTTCTACTTCGTCTAAAAGGTCAAAGGCATCTTTCCCCTCACGGTCTAATTTGTTGATAAATACAATAATGGGGATGTTTCGCATCCGACATACCGATACCAATTTTTCGGTTTGTTCCTCAACCCCTTTTGCCACGTCAATGACCACAATGACGCTATCTACGGCGGTTAGCGTGCGGTAAGTGTCTTCTGCAAAGTCTTTGTGTCCGGGGGTGTCTAGGATGTTGATTTTTTTGTCCTTGTACAAAAACGCTAATACAGAAGTGGCTACCGAAATCCCACGCTGCCGCTCAATTTCCATAAAGTCGCTGGTTGCGGACTTTTTGATTTTGTTGGATTTTACGGCACCGGCTTCTTGAATGGCACCCCCAAAAAGCAGTAACTTCTCGGTTAGGGTAGTTTTACCCGCATCGGGGTGTGAGATGATACCAAAAGTACGTCGGCGGCTGATTTCTTCCAAAAAACTCATGTGGGCAAAAATACCACCGTTTTGGAAAACCGCCGACGATTATGGCTATTCTTTTATAAATCGAAGGCTTTGGCTGCCTTGTTTGCTTGTTACCGAAACAAAATAGACCCCTTCAGCAAAATTTTGGACGTTGAAAGAAAGGTGGGTAGTGCCAATTCCGTCTGCCTCGTTGGCAATATGTACACGTTTTCCTAGAACATTATAAATAGTAGCCGCTTGTATGGGTTGTGTACTGCTTAGATTAAGCACCCCGCTTGTAGGGTTAGGAAAAATTGTAAACGGACTTTCTACCAATTCACCAACACTTAAGTTACTTTTATAGCAATTCGAAAAGTCGGTGGCAGTACCACCCGGAGGCGAGGTCCCTTTGTCGTTTGTAATTTTATCCTGAATGGGAGTAAACATAGAATTTGAGGTTGTAGACTTATGTGGACCTGTAGGAAGCGAGTAATGCATGATTTTTTGACTGTCAATAACATGGCTTAATCCGGCAGCATGACCCGTTTCGTGACGCACTACGGCATTAAAATCATATTCTGAAGTTGTAGTATTGCCGTCTAAATCAAAATCCCAAGTTTGACTTTGGTCAAACACATAGTCAATTTCGTAGATAGCCCCATACATATCAGCGCAGGTAAAATTTGTAGGTGTGCCTGAGCAATTTATAGGCGTAAAAGCAATTCGAGTTAATGCTTGTCCTAAAATTCCAGTTTGTACGGCATCGAACGAAATGGAATTAATGTTATCAGCAGCGGGTGTTTTTACCGTAGTTGTAGCAGTACTAATTTTAAAATCAATCCCAGATTTACAAACCATATCATCAAATCCATTTTCAAAGGAAGTAACCGCAGCAGAATTGCTCTTAAAGTCTGTGTGGTATTTAAACAAATAAGCACCGTTATCAAAGTCTCCTATAGGACTGTTGTTACTAGTAGCAGATGCTATATGGTGCAAATAGTACTCACCTTCTTTTCCTCCTTTCACACCATATTGCGTGTCTGTATTTTTTTTAGTTAAATAAGCATGCGTAACCACCAAACCCGATACTTGGTATTTTGTTCCACCAGAAGTTTCTACTTCAACATCGCCGCTACCCGCTTTTCCGGGAACTTCAACCTTGATTTGGGTGTCCGTCCAACTTACAATTTGGGTTTCCAATGCATCTTCTGTTGTAGTCCCCCCAGTATCGGCATTTTTAAACCGCACTGTTCCAATGGAAGACCCAAAACCGGAACCGTTAATGGTCAATACAGATTTATTTCCCGCTACTATTTGTGTCGGACTTATGGAGGTTATGGCAGTGGCAGCAACAGCATTTGCCTGAAGTGTCAGCTTTTTTTTTACTTCAAAATAGTTTACAGTTTTTAACTGTTTAGGTACTTTGCGGGTCAGCGAAATTAAGGTGTCGTCTAGGGTTTCGTGTTTGGAAAAGTTTTCAAAAGGGTTAATGACACTACCATTGGATTTGTCGTATCTGTAAAACCCTTGGCTAACTCCAATGGTGCGGTATAAGGGCACACTTGAAGAAAATCCCTCTAATTCTAGCGGAAAGGCTTCGGCAACAAAAACACCTGAGGCATCTTTTTCAAGGCTCAAATTGGGGTGTGCAACCATCGCCTGAAGTCCTACCGTTCCACCACGAGTTACAATGTGCAACTGCTGTGCAACACTTCCTTTATAGGATTTACTCACATCAACGGTATGAATAGTGTAAATGTTTTTCTTTTATGTTACAAATCAGTTTCTTGGATCATAGGAG
>CAZSSZ010000089.1:0-5956 GCA_964609755.1 uncultured Flavobacteriaceae bacterium
AAAACATGCTTTGGAAAGCATGACAGATATTTACCGCAGAGAGCTTCGCAGGTATGGAATAAAAGTCGTTGCCATTGAGCCCGGACCTATCAAAACGGATATCTGGCAGAAAAACCTGAACAGCATGGAAAAATACGCAGATACAGATTATTTTGATGTATTGCAAAAAGCAGATGTCATGATTGAAAATGCAGAAAAATCGGCATTGCCTGTGGAACGTATTTCCAATCTTATTTTAAAATGCTTGGAGAAAAAAAATCCCAAAACACGGTATATTGTACATCGTAAGCGGCTGGCTTTTAAGTTATTGGCGTATTATTTACCTGACAAACTCGTAGACTGGATTGTTCACAGAACCCTGATGAGCGAAAATAAACACCGCCCTATTTAATCGTTATTTTGTAAGAAAACTTTCTACTGCTAAACGATACACATCGAGACCAAAGCCCAGAATAAGCCCTTTGGCATTTGGTGTAATGAATGAGGTGTGGCGAAAATCTTCTCTAGCAAAGGTATTGGAAATGTGCACCTCTACCACAGGAGATTCTATGGCTTTTATGGCATCGCCAATGCCTACAGAAGTATGCGTATAAGCACCCGCATTTAGAATAATCCCATCGGCAGAAAAGCCATGTGCGTGAAGGGCGTCTATCAATTCGCCTTCAATATTAGATTGCAGGTAAGTAAAATTACAATCTGGATAGTGTTCTTTAAGGGTTTCCAAATAGGCGTTAAAACCTTGTGCGCCATATATTTCAGGTTCGCGTTTGCCCAACAAGTTTAAGTTAGGTCCGTTGATGATGGTAATGTCCATACTAAAATTTGTTCAAAACTAATAAACTCTTAGGAATCAATATGTATTTTTGGGTATGCAATGGAAAAAAGCAATATCCGCTTATGGGTTTTATCTACGTTTAGAGCAAGGACTTGCTGAGAATACCATTGAAGGGTATCAATTTGATGTAAAACGACTTGAACAGTATTGCGAGACATTAGCATCCAAAAACACACCCCTAACAACAGATTCCGATACGCTTAAAGATTTTATTTATCAGCTTTCCAAAGATGTACAACCGCCCACGCAATCCCGTATACTCTCAGGGGTAAAAGGTTTTTTCTTATACTTACAATTGGAAGGCTATCGAGAAGATAATCCTTCGCGCTTACTCGAATCCCCTAAAATACGCAAAACCTTTCCCGACACCCTAGCTTTGGAAGAAGTTGATACCCTAATAACAGGTGCAAATATAGGCACACATGCCTTCCGAAATCAATGTATGTTGGAGTTGCTTTACAGTTGTGGGCTCCGGGTCAGTGAACTTACCAAGCTCAATATATCAGATTTATTTTTTGAAAAAGGACTTATTCGTGTCCTTGGAAAAGGCGACAAACTCCGTTGGGTTCCTGTGGCAGATGTTACCCAAGAGCTTATTGGCGAATATGTAAAAAATCACCGTGATAAGCAACCTAAAAAAGGGTTTGAAGACAGGGTGTTTTTAAATAACAGGGGAAAAGAAATTACTCGTGTAATGGTATTTACCATTGTTAAAAATGCGGCACTTTATGCTAATATAAACAAACGTATTAGTCCACACACACTACGTCATTCGTTTGCTACACATTTGGTGGAAAATGGCGCCGATATTCAACTGGTACAACATATGATGGGACATGCGAGTATCACTACTACTGAGCGTTATATACACATGAGTCAGCGACACCTTAAAGAGGCGGTTTCAAGATTTCATCCACGGGCAAATTAAGCCACTATCATACGGAATCCTTCCCCATGAATATTATTGATTTCTATTGATGGATCTGCCTTGAGGTGTTTGCGCAGTTTGGCAATGTACACATCCATGGAACGTGACGTAAAATAGGTATCGTCTTTCCAAATTTTCTTCAGCGCCATTTCTCGGGGCATCAAATCATTTTGATGTAGTGCCAACAAATGCAACAAAGCCCCCTCTTTGGGAGAAAGTTTAATCGGTGCTTTTTGATCAACAGATAATTCACGAAGCTTCGCATTGAACGTAAATTTTCCAATGGAGAACAAATGTTTTGCCGTATCTAAATTAATCACATTTTGTTCCATACGATAAAACATGGCTTTCATTTTTAACAGCAATACATCAGAGTCAAAAGGTTTTGTGAGGTAATCATCAGCACCCAAATGATATCCTTTTATCACATCTTCCTTCATAGATTTTGCGGTAAGAAAAATGATGGGTACCGCAGCATCTGATTTTCGAATCTCCTTGGCAAGTGTAAAACCATCTTTATACGGCATCATCACATCAAGTAAACAAATATCAAAACTGTCTTTAGTGAACTTTTCAGCACCCTCTACCCCATTGCGCGCCAAGACTACTTCATAGTCGTTTATTTCCAAATAGTCTCGAAGAATTATACCAAAATTTTGATCATCCTCTACAAGTAAAACCTTCTTCTTTGCTGAAATCATAGTGTGTGTTTTAACGGAAATCGTACCGTAAAGGTACTTCCCTTTTTGAGTTGACTTTTAACAGTTATTGTGCCATCGTGTAATTCCACAATCCGTTTTACATAAGAAAGTCCCAATCCGTGACCCTTTACCGTATGAATATTTCCAGATTCTTCTCTGTAAAAACGGTCAAAAACTCTCCGGCTAACGCTATTACTCATTCCAATCCCCTTATCTTCAATAGCCACTGAGAAAGCATCCTCGGAGACCTCAGAGTGAACTGAAATTTCAACATTATCCTTAGAGTACTTAATGGCATTTTCAAGTAAATTAACCCAAACATTTGTCATGTGCGAAACCGACATCGAAAGTTTTATGTGCATCGGATCTAGAGACACATTTAGGGTTCCTTCATTTTGGTCAACAAGTAAACGCACGTGCTCAATTGCCGTTTTTATTGGGATATTTGGATCGATTTCTGCAGTGGTTAGCTCCAACTCTCTACGGTCTAATCTAGATATTTGCAATACATTTTCCACCTGAGTATTCATACGACGGCTTTCATCTCGAATCAGCCCCAAATATTGGGTAACCTTATTGGGTTGTTTAGCAATAGCAGGAGTTCCCAAGGCATCTAATGCCAACTGAATTGTCGCAATGGGGGTTTTAAATTCGTGGGTCATATTATTGATGAAATCAGATTTAATATCCGATATTTTTTTCTGCTTATGCGCTTGAGAAAGTGTAATAGCAAAAACACCTATTAAGATCAGTGTAAATAAAATCGAAAGGATAATTGAGCTCAACACAGACGAACGCAAAAAGGCACTTTTCTCTGGAAAAATCAAACGCAATTCGTAATTACTTCCCCCGTCAACATTCACAAAAAGGGGGGTTTTATAAATGGTTTTTTTGATATTCTGAAGAAATAACTCTGTTCCAAGTCCAGACATTCTGTTTCCTTCAAATACCCTAAACTCAAAGCCCACATCAATATCACGTAGCAATAACTCTTGTCCAAGCAACAATTCCAACTCAAAGGTACTTACACGCTTCTCAATAGGTTTATTGGCAGCAATATCCATAAAAATACTTTCGTATTTAGCCTTGTCCATCGAGGTTAAGCGTTCTATACGCTGCATACGCTCTGCCGAAGACATTCGATTTAAAGTACCTTCAACATCCGCTTCCAAAACTGTGGTTGCTTTGATACTTCTGTAATCCAAAATAGGGGTTGAGTCCGATGAAGCAGGGTCGTAGAGATTGGGAAAAATACCATAGGTGTCTTCGATAATTCCTCTTGACACCAATAGGGTTTTATTTGCCTCTGTAGTACGGTCAATGTATTGAAACACCTCTGTCAGTTGCGATGCTTTTGGCGAACCAATACTGTCCATAATTTTTTGGGTAGCCGTAATGTAATCGCGTAATTCACGTTCTTTAATTTGTTCAGAAACAGACGCCAACGCATTGTTTACACTTAATGAAAACTGACGTTCTCTATTGTTTAGATTGGTTTGAATCCAAAAGGTTTGCACCAAAATAATGCCCAAAAGCGCCAAGCCCATAAAGACTACCAACACGGGAAAAAGTGTTTTTTTCATGTGTTACTTGTTGTTTTTAACATTTCCGTTCTGGTCATTAGAACACTTTATTTTTAGGATCTACACTCCGCAATACATTAGGCTAAAATACGTAACCTGTGTTATTTCTTGGATAGTGCCATAAGCTCATGATGCAACGCCTGTACTTTCTCCTGTGTTTTAGCAATAGTGGTATTCTCAATTACGCTATCTGCAAGTGGGATTTTTTGCGCATCTGTCCATTGATTTAACATACGCGCTTGCACAGCTTTTTCAGTCGTATTGTCCCGCTTTTGGACACGCTCAACGCGTACTGCTTCAGGAGCTGTAACCAGAAGCACCCTATCAAAGCTATCGGCGGCACCCAATTCAAAAACGAGTGGAAACTCATAGATGGTGTATGGAGTTGTTTGCTGCTTGCGCCATTGTAAATAGGCTGCTTTGGCAGCTGGGTGGACAATTGCATTTAATGCTGCTAATTTTTGTTTATCTGCAAATACCTGTTCTGCAATAAACGGTCGATTCAATTTGCCGTCTATATAGGCTTTTTCTCCTAGAAGCGAAATGATTTTGGATTGCATCTCAGCATTATTTTGCATCGCATATTTTGCTGCATCATCAGCTGAAAACGTGGGTACACCAAACTCGGCAAACATGCTAAGTACGGTGGATTTTCCACTCCCAATACCGCCAGTAAGTGCACAATGCATCATTCTACTATAAAATAATGTACCACAGATGGCTCCACAACAATTTGTTTTGCCGATGGCGACAAGCCAATAACCTTTACTGCGAGTTGTCCTGAAGTATTGGGTGTAAAGTCAACCTCAACACCAAGATCTGAAACACTCAGAGAACGTATCTCAGTTAGTGGTGCCGCAAATTTTAGGGTAACTTGTTTGGGCGTAATTGTTATTTTTTTTGAATTTGGAACATTTTTTAGGGTTACTGGTAAGGCAAAAGACACCTCGGAATACCTATCAACCTTAGCGGACACAGTAAGTGTTTTTGTACTCCACCTACCTATAGCGGCAAGCGAATCCACGAGGGTGGCCTGTAACACAAAATCTGCTTTTAAATCCTTGTTTTTTTCTAAGACAAATATGGCGCTTTCAAGCTTTTCCAAAGCCGTTTTACTTCCAAAAACAGAAACACTGTCTTCGCTAAACCTCAACGGTGAGGTTAGCTGATATCCCTCTGCCAAAACGGGAGGGTTTCGCAAAACAGGCAAAAAGTTTTTTTGTAAAGATGCTGCAATAGGCAACAAAATAGAATCAATAGTGACACCCAAAAAGTTGTTGCCGTTTGAACTTTTGTTTTGGAAAAGCTTAAAAAGAGCAGCCCCCGCTACTTTAGGAGGATTAACACCCAATGAAGGCAAATCGCTTGTCAAAAGACGGATTTCTTGAGGAAACAGTTGACGATAAGCCAAGAAAAAACCTGATCCTGACACAAGGACAGGGACGTCAATTTTAGTAGACAAAAGCAACAAATTGTCTGAATCTGCTTCCAGTTCAACACGTACAGGTACTTCGGCCGTATAGGTTTCAGATAAGGCACTGAGCAACCAAATAACAGCAGCAAACATCAAAAATATAAGCCCTTGTTTTGAGCCCAAAAATCTTCTTCCCGATGTTTGCTGCCGTTTGGACATTGTTATTCCCCTTGTTGTTCTTCAAATGCTTGCATCACTGCATCACTAACGCCCATGTTCGAAAATCCACCGTCGTGGAATAAGTTTTGAAGCGTTACTTTTCGTGTCAAATCAGAGAAAAGCGAAACGGTGTAATTGGCACAATCTAATGCAGATGCATTTCCAAGAGGTGACATTTTTTCTGCATACGAAATAAAACCGTCAAAGCCTTTTACCCCTTTCCCCGCTGTTGTTGGCGTTGGTGATTGCGAAATGGTATTGACACGTACTTTTTTA
>CAZSSZ010000090.1:0-5919 GCA_964609755.1 uncultured Flavobacteriaceae bacterium
GTTTAAAATTTTGTGTTTAACCGAAAGTTACGTGCTTCGTAAATGCCTACTTTTCATATACTAACCGTTACCCTCTGGTGCGCGTCTGTGACGCGTACCTATTTTAGTCACACGTCAAAGATGCGCCGGAATAGAGAACTAAAACCCTAGAACACCGCACTTGCCACTTTGTGGATATTATCCGATTTGCCCATGGAGTAATAGTGCAAAAAGGGAACCCCTGCCTCAACGAGCTCTTTGCTTTGTGCCGTGCACCAATCAATGCCCGCTTGGCGCACCGCATCAGGGGTTTTGGCTTTAAGCACTTCTTTAATCAATGCCTCGGGTAAATCCACATGAAAGCGATGCGGAATAAGATTGAGTTGTTTTTTGGTTGCCAACGGTTTTAGCCCTGGGATAATGGGCACATCAATACCGGCAGCACGGCAGTTTTCCACAAAAGCAAAAAACTTGCTGTTATCAAAAAACATTTGGGTAACGATATAGTCCGCGCCAGCTTCAATCTTTTTCTTTAAAAAGTGTAAATCGCTTTCCATATTGGGGGCTTCCATGTGTTTTTCAGGATAGCCCGCCACGCCAATGCAGAAATCGGTTTGCGCAGAGTTTTGCAGGTCTTCATCCAAATAAATACCGTTGTTCATGTCTGTAATTTGATTGACCAAATCCAGCGCATAGGCATTTCCTTTGGGCTCGGGCTTAAAATAGGTTTCCGATTTTACGGCATCGCCACGAAGCGCAACTACATTGTCTATCCCCAAAAAACCCATATCAATCAAAAAATTCTCGGTGTCTTCTTTGTCAAAACCACCACAAAGCACGTGCGGTATGGCATCTACTTTATACTTGTTTTGAATAGCAGCACAAATACCCACCGTTCCGGGGCGTTTGCGCACAATGCGCTTTTCCAACAAGCCGTTAGACAGTTCCTTAAATTCATACTCCTCACGGTGATAGGTTACATCAATAAATGGGGGATTGAACTCCATCAGCGGATCGATATTATCAAAAATAGTTTGGATATTTTGCCCCTTTAGCGGAGGTAAAATCTCAAACGAAAACAGGGTTTTTCCTGCTGCTTGTTGGATGTGTTCGGTTACTTTCATCTTAAGTATTGATATTAGGTTGTAGCCACTGTGTGGCTTTTTCGATTGAAATTCCTTTGCGTTGTGCATAGTCACGCACTTGCGCATCGGTAATTTTTCCAAGTCCAAAATAGTTGGCTTGGGGATGGGCAAAATAGTATCCCGAAACCGAGGCTGCCGGCCACATGGCTAAACTTTCGGTTAACTCTACACCGATACGCTCGTTGACTTGCAACACCTCCCAAATGGTTTCTTTTTCCAAATGGTCGGGGCATGCGGGATAGCCCGGTGCCGGACGAATACCGCTATAGTTTTCTTTAATTAAGTCCTCGTTGGATAGCGATTCGTTGGGTTGGTAGCCCCAGTGTTTGGTACGCACTTGCGCGTGTAAGTATTCGGCAAAGGCTTCGGCAAATCGGTCGGCTAGTGCCTTGACCATAATACTGTTATAATCGTCGTTTTGGGCTTCAAAATCTTTGGCAAGCTCGGCCGTTCCAAAACCAGCTGTTACACAAAAACATCCCATATAATCTTGTACACCACTTGCCTTTGGAGCAATATAATCGGAAAGTGCTCGGTAGGGTTTTCCTTTACTTTTTTGCAACTGTTGGCGCAGTGTTCTAAAGAAATACGCTTGGTTATTGTGAGTAACTTCAATATCGTCTTGTGCGTTGCTATTCGCCTCAAACAGTCCATATACAGCTTTGGCCTGCAGCAAATTCCCATCAATAATTTGTTGCAGCATTAGCTGTGCGTCTTCAAAAAGCTGGGTAGCTTCGGTGCCCACTACTTCATCTGTCAAAATATCGGGATACTTACCGTGCAAATCCCACGAACGGAAAAAGGGTGTCCAATCAATGTAATCCACTAGCGGTTGGAGGTCTTGCTCAAATTGATAAACACCTAGGTTGTTGGGTTTTACCGGGGGTTCTTTTTTAAAATCAAGTTGCAACCGCTGTGCTCGCGCCTCGGCTAATGACACATACGTTTTGTGATCGCTACGCTGTTGAAAACGTGCACGGAAATCGTCGTACTCGTCTTTGATTTGCGCTTTGTATTGTTTGTTTGTTTGGGGTTGTAACAGATTTCCCACCACCGTAACTGCCCTAGAGGCATCGTTTACGTGTACTACAGTATGGTCATATTGGGGAGCGATTTTCACTGCCGTATGCGCTCGTGAAGTGGTTGCGCCACCAATTAGCACCGGAATATCATGCCCGGTTTTGTTTAATTCTTTTACCAAATAGACCATCTCATCTAAGGAAGGCGTAATCAGCCCCGATAAGCCAATGGCATCTACTTGTTCTTTTAGGGCGGTTTCAATAATGCGTTCTGGGGGTACCATCACACCCAAATCAATAATATCATAATTGTTGCAGCCCAATACCACACTCACAATGTTTTTACCAATGTCGTGTACGTCCCCTTTTACGGTAGCCATCAAAATTTTTCCTGCTGCCTCGGGTTTTCCAGATTGTTCCGCCTCAATGTAGGGCAAAAGATAAGCAACGGCTTTTTTCATCACTCGTGCCGATTTTACCACCTGTGGTAAGAACATTTTTCCGCTCCCAAACAAATCGCCCACCACATTCATGCCGTCCATAAGAGGCCCCTCAATAACTTCGATGGGGGCTTTGGCAGCCTGACGGGCTTCCTCAATATCTTGCTCCACAAACTGGTCTATCCCCTTAACTAAGGCGTGCGTAATGCGTTGTTGCAGCTTTTGCTCGCGCCATGCCAAATCGTTTTTGGTTTTCGTCTTGGCATCGCCTTTTACACTTTCGGCAAAGTCTAAAAGTCGCTCTGTGGCATCGTCTCGGCGGTTGAGCAGCACATCCTCTACATGCTCCAACAAGTCTTTTGGGATTTCATCGTAGACCTCCAGCATTGTAGGATTTACAATCCCCATGGTCATGCCATGCTGGATACCGTGGTACAAAAACGCTGCGTGCATGGCTTCACGAACGGTATTGTTTCCTCTAAACGAAAAAGATACGTTGCTCACACCTCCGCTAACATGGGCGTGCGGAAGGTTTTCTCGAATCCATTTGGTGGCATGAAAAAAGTCAAGCGCATTGGTTTTGTGCTCTTCCATTCCAGTTGCTACAGGGAAAATATTTGGGTCGAAAATGATGTCTTGAGGAGGAAAACTCACCTCGTTGACCAAGATTTCATAAGAACGTTTGCAAATTTCGATACGGCGTTCAAGCGAATCGGCTTGCCCATTTTCGTCAAACGCCATAACAATTACGGCAGCGCCGTAACGTCTAATTTTTTTGGCTTGATGAATAAAGGCTTCTTCACCCTCTTTTAAGCTGATGGAATTTACCACACATTTGCCCTGCACTACTTGCAAACCGGCTTCGATAATTTCCCATTTTGAACTGTCAATCATAATGGGAATACGAGCAATATCTGGCTCAGACTGAATAAGGTTTAGAAAACGTGTCATGGCTGCAACACCGTCAATCATTCCCTCATCCATATTGACATCCAAAATCTGTGCGCCACCCTCTACTTGGTCACGTGCAATTTGCAACGCCGTTTCAAAATCGTCTTGTTCAATTAACCGCAAAAACTTACGCGAGCCCGTTACGTTTGTCCGCTCACCCACATTGACAAAATTGGTATCGGGGCGCACAATCAAAGGCTCCAAACCAGAAAGCGATAAATAGGGAGTAGTGCTAGGCATCTTGTAAAATGGGTCTGGGGTTATGGTTGGCTGCAGCTTTTGCCAGAAGGGCAATGTGCTCAGGAGTTGATCCGCAGCATCCGCCAATGATATTGACGAGTTGATCGGACAAATAAGGCTCAATAAGCGAACACATTTCTTCGGGGCTTTGGTCATAAGCACCAAAAGCGTTAGGCAATCCCGCATTTGGGTGTGCCGAAATAAAGTGTTGGCTCTGCTGCCCTAGGCGTTGGACGTAAGGTTTTAATTGGTCTGCGCCCAAGGCGCAGTTAAATCCAACGCTCAATAAATCGATGTGGGAAACAGAGACCAAAAACGCCTCCACCGTTTGCCCTGATAAGGTGCGTCCGGAGGCATCCGTAATGGTACCGCTTACCATGACAGGAATATCCAATTGCTGTTCTTCCTTAATTTCGTCAATGGCAAAAAGGGCTGCTTTAGCGTTTAGCGTATCAAATATCGTTTCCACTAAAAGCATATCCACACCTCCCTTGATTAAACCCAAGGTTTGTTCACGATACGCTGCTTTGAGTTCGTTAAAGGTTATGGCGCGATAGCCCGGGTCGTTTACATCGGGTGACATACTTGCCGTTTTGTTGGTAGGTCCAATTGAACCCGCCACAAAACGGGGTTTGTCTGGAGTTTTTTCCGTGTATGCATCCGCT
This sequence comes from uncultured Flavobacteriaceae bacterium, assembly GCA_964609755.1. GTDB lineage: Bacteria > Bacteroidota > Bacteroidia > Flavobacteriales > Flavobacteriaceae > UBA7446. The sequence continues at coordinate 4,440 of CAZSSZ010000090.1, forward strand.
GCTTTTCTTGCAATTTGTGCCGAGGCAACATTGAGCTCTGTAACATACTCCTCCAAAGCATAGTCTGCCATGGCAATACTTGTGCCAGAAAACGTGTTCGTTTCAATAATATCGGCGCCTGCTTCAAGGTATTTTGCGTGCACCTCGTAAATGGCATTGGGTTGGGTAATAGAAAGCAAATCGTTGTTCCCGATAAGCGGAATAGGGTGATCAACAAATCTATCGCCACGGAAATCTTCTTCAGTAAACCTATAGGCTTGCAGCATGGTACCCATGGCACCATCGAGCACCAAAATACGTTCCGATAAGCGGTTTTTTAAACTACTCACAGCAATGAATCTAAAGCTTGGTTTATATCGTTAATAATATCTTCCGTGTGCTCCAACCCGACCGAAATGCGGATCAGTCCGTCGGTGATATCTACCGCTAAGCGGTCTTCTTCACTAAGCTTGCTATGCGTAGAAAGTGCAGGTTGGGTAACTATGGTTCGGGTGTCGCCCAAATTGGAAGAACGCGAACACAATTGCACCGCATCAATAAATTGTTTTCCCCCCTCAAGTCCACCTTTGACCTGAAAGGCAACGATATTTCCACCACGCTTCATTTGCTTTTTGGCAATGTCATATTGCGGGTGAGACGGATGAAACGGATAACGTATTTCCTCTACTGCATCGTGCGTAGTTAAAAAATCAACCACTTTTTCAGCGTTGTCACAATGTCTATCCACGCGCACCGCAAGGGTTTCTAAACTCTTGGAAAGTGTCCACGCGTTGAAAGGTGACATGGAAGGTCCTGTGTTTCGGGCAAACAAATAAATCTCCCGAATCAAATCGGAACGACCTACTGTTACACCGCCCAGCACTCTACCCTGTCCATCGATGAGTTTTGTAGCGGAATGAATGACCAAATCTGCACCAAACGCAATGGGTTGTTGCAAGTATGGCGTAGCAAAGCAATTGTCGATAACCAAAATGAGGTTGTGCTTTTTTGCCAATGCGCCTAATCGTTCCAAATCTAAAACTTGAAGCCCTGGATTGGTTGGCGATTCGGCATAAATCATTTTGGTATTGGGCGTAATCAATTCCTCAAATCGATCTAAATCCGATACATCAAAATAGGTGGTGTTAATGTTCCACTTAGGGAAATATTTGGTAAACAACGAATGCGTAGAACCAAATACCGCACGCGCCGATAGAATATGGTCGCCACTGTTGAGTAATGCGGCAAACGTACCAAAAACAGCAGCCATTCCCGTAGCAAAGGCATACCCATCTTCAGCACCCTCCATTTGGCATATTTTCTCAACAAATTCACTTGTATTGGGATTGGTAAATCGTGAGTAAATATTTTTCTCTTTCTCCTCGGCAAAAGAGGCACGCATATCTTCAGCATCCTCAAAAACAAAGCTCGAAGTAAGGTACAGTGGCACACTGTGCTCACTGTGTTGGGAGCGTTCCGTTTGGGTGCGAATGGCGTTAGT